>NZ_CM171610.1:0-195000 GCF_057401805.1 Sphingopyxis sp. 550B
ATGACCGACCCCGTGCCGCCGCCCTATGATGTCATCGTGATCGGCGGCGGGATCAACGGCGCCGGGGTCGCGCGCGATGCGGCCGGGCGCGGCGCGCGGGTGCTGCTGCTGGAGGCGGGGGACCTTGCGCAGGGCACCTCGTCGGCCTCGACCAAGCTGATCCACGGCGGGCTGCGCTATTTGGAGCATTATGAATTCGGCCTGGTACGCGAGGCGCTGAAGGAACGCGAGATATTGTGGGGCATCGCGCCGCACGTCATCCGGCCGCTGCGCTTCGTGCTGCCCTATCGCGACGGGCTGCGCCCGCGCTGGCTGCTGCGGCTCGGCCTGTTCCTCTACGACCATATCGGCGGGCGCCGGAAACTTCCCGCGACGCGCTCGGTCGACCTGCGACGGCACGCGGCGGGCGCGCCGCTCCAGCCGCAATATGTGCATGGCTTCGAATATTCGGACGGCTGGGTCGACGATGCGCGGCTGGTGCTGCTCAACGCGCGCGACGCGACCGACCGGGGGGCGCGGGTCCGCACGCGGATGCACGCCGACCTGATGCGCGTCGAGAACGGCCTGTGGGTGGTCGAGGCGACGGGCGAAGGCGGGCGCGCCTATCGCTTCACCGGGCGCAGTCTGGTCAACGCTGCCGGGCCGGCGGTGCTCGACGTGCTGCACCGCGCCTCGGCCCCGCCCGATTACCGGATGCGGCTGGTGCGCGGGTCGCATATCGTCGTGCCGAAGCTGTTCGACCATCCCTATGCCTATTTCTTCCAGCTTCCCGACGGGCGCATCTTCTTCGCCATTCCCTATGAGCGCGATTTCACGCTGATCGGCACCACCGACCAGGACCATGACGGGTCGCTGGCCGACGTCCATGCGAGCGCCGAGGAGGTCGCCTATCTGTGCGAGGGCGCGAACCTCTATTTTCGCACCGCGATCACCCCCGCCGACGTCGTTTGGACCTATTCGGGGGTGCGGCCGCTGGTCGAGGACGGATCGGGCCGCCCCGAGGCGGCGACGCGCGGTTATCGTATCGACCTCGATTGCGACGAGGGCGCGCCTTTGCTCACCATCTATGGCGGCAAGATCACCAGCTATCGCCATGTCGCCGAACATGCGGTCGACGAACTCGCCGCGCATGTCGGGGCGCTGTCGGGCCGGCGCTGGACCGGCACGGCGCCGCTGCCCGGCGGCGATTTCGCGACCGACGGCGCGGCGGCGCTGGCCGCGGAATATAAGCTCGCGCACCCCTTCCTGCCCGCCGCGACGGTCGAGCGCATCACCCGCGCCTACGGCACCGACGCGCGCCGCTGGCTGGGCGACGCGGGCGACTGGGACGCGCTGGGCGGCGAAATCGCCCACGGCCTGTCGGCGGCCGAATGTGAGTGGATGTGCGCAAAAGAGTGGGCCCAATCCCCCCCCGACATCCTGTGGCGGCGCAGCAAGCTGGGGCTGTTGTTCAGCGAGGACGAAGTGATCCGCCTCGCGGCGTGGCTCGATGCGAGGCGCGGCGCAGCTTCGATGCTTGTGGATTGACTCGTTTCGTCATTGCGAGCGGCTTTGCAGCTCGCAATGACGAAGAGTGCCTACAGGGAGACGAGCCGCCTCCGCGTCGTATCAGGCGACCTCGACCTCCGCTTCGGCGGGCAGGCGGATCATGTAGTCGAACGCCGACAGCGCCGCCTTCGACCCTTCGCCCATGGCGATGACGATCTGCTTGTAGGGCACGGTGGTGCAGTCGCCCGCCGCGAAGATGCCAGGCTGGCTCGTCTCGCCGCGATGGTCGACCTCGATCTCGCCGCGCCGCGACAGGCTGATCGCGCCCGACAGCCATTCGGTGTTGGGGACAAGGCCGATCTGGACGAAGATGCCCTCCAGTTCGACCTGGTGCAGCGTGTCCTTGTTGCGGTCCTTGTACGACAGGCCCGTCACCTTGCCGCCATCGCCGAGCACCTCGGTGGTCAGGGCCGAGGTGATGATCCGCACGTTGGGCAGGCTCGCGAGCTTGCGCTGGAGCACGGCGTCGGCGCGCAGTTCGGCGTCGAACTCGATCAGCGTCACATGCGCGACGATCCCGGCGAGGTCGATCGCCGCCTCGACCCCCGAATTGCCGCCGCCGATCACCGCGACGCGCTTGCCCTTGTAGAGCGGCCCGTCGCAATGCGGGCAATAGGCGACGCCCTTGTTGCGATACTCGTCCTCGCCGGGCACGCCCATCTGGCGCCAGCGCGCGCCGGTCGACAGGATCACGGTGCGCGCCTTCAGCGACGCGCCGTTCGCCAGCCGCACCTCATGCAGCCCGCCCTCGCGCTTCGCCGGGATCAGTTCCTCGGCGCGCTGGAGGTTCATGATGTCGACGTCATATTCCTTGACGTGCTGTTCCAGTTGCGCGGCGAGCTTCGGCCCCTCGGTGTGCGTGACCGAGATGAAATTCTCGATCGCCATCGTGTCGAGCACCTGTCCGCCGAAGCGTTCGGCGGCGATGCCGGTGCGGATGCCCTTGCGCGCGGCGTAGATGGCCGCCGCGGCGCCCGCGGGGCCGCCGCCGATGACTAGGACGTCGAACGGGTCTTTTGCGGCGATCCTCTCAGCGGCCTTCGCCTCGGCGCCGCTGTCGAGCTTTGCGAGAATCTGTTCCAGTTCCATGCGGCCCTGGCCGAAGGTCTCGCCGTTCAGGAAGATCGTCGGCACCGCCATCACCTGGCGTGCCTCGACCTCGCCCTGGAACAGCGCGCCGTCGATCGCGGTGTGCGTGATGCGCGGGTTGAGGACGCTCATCAGGTTGAGCGCCTGCACGATGTCGGGACAGTTCTGGCACGGCAGCGAGAAATAGGTTTCGAAATGATAGTCGCCGTCGAGCCCGCGGACCTGGTCGAGCAGTTCGGGCGCGGCCTTGGACGGATGGCCGCCGACCTGCAGCAGCGCAAGGACAAGCGAGGTGAATTCATGGCCGAGCGGGATGCCGGCGAAACGCACCGCCACATCGGGCGCGCCGACGCGGCGGATCAGGAAGCTCGGACGGCGCGCGTCATCGTCGGTGCGCGCCACGCTGACCTTGTCCGACAGCGACGCGATCTCGTCGAGCAGGCCCGCCAGCTCGGCCGACTTCGGGCCGTCGTCGAGCGACGAGAGCAGTTCGATCGGTTCGCGGATGTTGGCCATATAGGCCTGAAGCTGCTGCTTGAGCGATGCATCGAGCATGGAGAGAGTTCCTGTAATCTGAAAAACATCCATGTGCTCCCACGAAAGCGGGAGCCCGGAGCAAAGCCATGCCAGCATTGCGGCCAGACGCTCCGGGTCGCCGCTTCCGCGGGGACACACGGCGTTGTTTTGGGCTTAGATCTTGCCGACGAGGTCGAGCGAGGGAGCCAGCGTGGCCTCGCCCTCTTCCCACTTCGCCGGGCAGACTTCGCCGGGGTGGCTGACCCAATATTGCAGCGCCTTGATCTTGCGCAGCAGTTCGGCGGCGTTGCGGCCCACGCCCTCGGGAGTGATTTCGAGGAGCTGGATTTCGCCCTGCGGATCGAGGACGAAGGTGCCGCGATCGGCGAGGCCGACGCCCTGGCGCAGAACCTCGAAGTTGTTCGAGATGCTGTGGTTCTGGTCGCCGACCATATAATAATTGATCTTGCCGATCGCCGGCGAGGTGTCATGCCACGCCTTGTGGCAGAAATGCGTGTCGGTCGACACCGAATAGACCTCGACACCCATCTGCTGGAGGGTCGGGTAGATGTCGGCAAGGTCCTCGAGTTCGGTCGGGCAGACGAAAGTGAAGTCGGCCGGATAGAAGAAGAAGACCGCCCACTTGCCCTTCACATCCTCGTCGCTGATGTCGACAAACTTGCCATCCTTGTAGGCGGTGGCCTTGAAGGGCTTGAGCGTGGTATTGAGAACGGACATGAGAGCCTCCTGCTGGGTTGTTCGGAAGGCCCCTGTCTAGCGCCCGGCGCGCGCGAACGGAAATTGGAATTCCCCCCGACGCTGATCGAGTTTATCGATCAATAGCCGCTTGCTTTTTCAAAAAGGCGGTTAGCGCGTGGCGATACTGGCTGGAATCGTCATTGCGAGCGGCGAAGCCGCGCGGTAATCCAGAGTAGCGTAGACCGCCCTAGATTGCTTCGCTCCGCTCGCAATGACGAAGTGGGCCAATCCAAGTCATTCGGAATCCTGGAGTATGGAATCTTACCGGTCGTCCTCCCCGGTGGATGGATTTGAGGATCGGCTCAGCCGGCGTCCGCTGCCGGCGCGTGCCTGCCCGGATGGACCGTGCCGCAATGGCCGCAGGTGCGCAGTTCCTCGCTGGCATAGAAAGCCTCGAACAGCGGCGGCAGGTCGCGCACGATGCTCTGGAGCTGAACCTCGACCCGGTGGACGATGTGGCCGCAATCGTCGCAATACCATTGGAAGGCGTCGAGCAGGCCGTCGGGGCGCTTGCGTTCGATGACGAGACCGACGCTGCCCGCGACGGGGCGCTGCGGCGAGTGCGGAACATAGGCGGGGAGCAGGAAGATGTCGCCCTCGCGGATCGGCATGTCCTTCGGGCCGTCCTCGGTCCACAGGCGCAGGTTCATGTCGCCTTCGAGCTGGTAGAAGAACTCCTCGAGCGGATCGACATGATAGTCGGTGCGCTGGTTCGGACCACCGACCACGGTGACGATGAAGTCGGCATCCTCCCAGATCTGCGCGTTGCCGACCGGGGGTTTCAGCACGTCACGATGATCCTCGATCCACTGTTGGAAGTTGAAGGGCAGGCCATAGGTCAGCATGGGCGTCATCCTTGTGTCGAAGCGCGCGGGATGAAGGCGGTCGCCTTGATCTCGATCAGCAGATGCGGGTGGGGAAGCTGGTGGACCGCGACGGTGGTGCGCGCGGGGCCCGCTTCGTCGAAATATTCAGCGTAGACAGCATTGTAGCCGCCGAAGTCGTTCATGTTGACGAGGAAGCTCGTCACGTCGACGACGTCGGCGAGCGAGCCGCCCGCGTCGGCGAGGATCGCGCCGATATTCTCGATCACCGCGCGCGTCTGTTCGGCGATATCGAGGCTGACGGTGCCATATTCATCGGCCGAAGCGCCGGCGAAGCTGTTGTCGGCGCGGCGCGAACTGGTGCCCGAGACGAAGACGAAATCGCCCGCGCGGCGATAATGCGGAAAGCGGCCGCGCGGGCGCGCCTTGCCGGGGATCACCCTGCCCCCTCCATTTTGGGCGCTGCCGCTCATGCCGCGCCTCCTTCGATGGTGAAGCCGACGCGGCCGAGATGCCCGGCGTCGAGCGACACGGTGCGCGCCTCGCCGATCGCCGCCGCCGCCGTCGCGCCGCCGAGCATCACGGTCCAGCCGGGCTGAAGCGTGAGGCCCGCCGCGCCCGCAAGCCGCGCCGCCGCGACCAGCGAGCGGATCGGGTCGCCAAGGATCGCGGCGCTGGTTCCCGTCTCGGCAATTTCGCCGTCGACACGCATCTCCATTGCAACGTCCGAAACGTCGGTGTCGGCGGCGAGCCACGGGCCGACCACGAAGGCCGACGACGACGCATTGTCCGCGACCACATCGCCCAGCGCGAAGCGGAAATTCTCGTAACGGCTGTCGATGATCTCGAGCGCCGCCGCGACCGCATCGACCGCCGCGAGCGCCTCTTCGCGCGTCACCTCGCCCGCCAGCGGCGCCTTCAGGCGCACCGCCACCTCGGGCTCGACGCGAGGGTGGATGAAGCGCGCGCGATCGATCGCGCCGCCGTTCACGACGACCATGTCGGAGGTGAGCCGGCCCCAAATCTGGTCCTTGAGGCCCATCTGCGCCATCTTCGCCTCGCTGGTGAATCCCATCTTCATGCCGACGAGCGTCGCCCCGCGCGCCAGCCGATGGTCGATCGCGGCGCGCTGGATGGCATAGGCGTCGGCGAGCGGCAGTTCGCCCGTCTCGCCCGTGATCTGCGGGATCGCTTCCGCCCTTTGCGCGGCGGCGTCGAGCCTCGCGGCGATTGCACTGATGTCCACCATTTCGGTCCCTTACAGTTTCACGCAGATGTTGGTCGGCTCGGAATAGAAGTTCAGCGAGTGCTCGCCGCCCTCGCGCCCGATACCCGACAGCTTCATGCCGCCGAACGGCGTGCGCAGGTCGCGCAGGAACCATTCGTTGACCCAGACGATGCCCGTTTCCATCTGCGCCGCGACGCGGTGCGCGCGGCCCACGTCGCGCGTCCAGATCGCGGCGGCAAGGCCATAGTCGGTATCGTTGGCGAGTTCGACGGCTTCCTCCTCGCTGTCGAACGGCGCGATGTGGCAGACGGGGCCGAAAATCTCCTCGCGCACGCAGCGCGCCTCCTGCCCGAGACCGGTGAGGATCGTCGGCTGAACGAAGGCGCCGCCCGCAAGCGCGCCGTCGAGGTCGGGCACGCCGCCGCCGGTCACCACCATCGCGCCTTCCTCACGCGCGAGCGCATAATAGGAGAGCACCTTTTCGCGGTGGCCGTGCGAGATCAGCGGCCCCATGTCGGCGCCCGACCACGGATCGCCGACGGTCAAAGCTTCCGCGCGTTCCGCCAGCGCTTTCACGAAGCGGTCAAAGATCGGGCGCTCGACATAAATGCGCTCGGTGCACAGGCACACCTGCCCGCAGTTGGAAAAGACCGACCGCACCGCCCCCGCGACGGCCTCGTCGAAATCGCAGTCGGCGAAGACCAGCGCGGCGTTCTTGCCGCCCAGTTCGAAGGAGACCGGCTTCACGCCCGCCGCCGCGACGCGCATGATCGCACCGCCCGTCGCCGATTCGCCGGTGAAGGTGATCGCGTCGATGGCGGGATTGGCGGTCAGCCACTCGCCCGTCGAGTCGGCGCCGAAGCCGTGGACGAGGTTGAACACCCCCGGCGGCACGCCCGCCGCGTCCATCACCTCAGCGAGCAGGGTTGCGGTCGAGGGGGTCTCCTCGCTCGGCTTGACGACGACGACATTGCCGCAGGCGAGGGCGGGCGCGACCTTCCACGTCATCAGCAGCAGCGGCAGGTTCCACGGCGAGACGATCGCGACGACGCCGAGCGGGCGCGCGATCGCATAGTTGATCGCGCTGCGCCCGTCGGGCAGGTCGGTGCGGAAACTCGGCATCGCGCGTGCTTCGGCGAGCGCGGCGAAGGCACGGAAATTGGCGGCACCGCGCGGAATGTCGATCGTCCGCGCCTGATGCAGCGACTTGCCGGTGTCGGCGATCTCGGCCGCCGCGAACTCGTCGAAGCGCGCCTCGATCCCTTCGGCGATGCGGATGAGCAGCTTGCAGCGCTCGGCCTGCGACATCCTGCCCCACGGCCCCTTGAGCGCTGCGCGGCCCGCGGCAACGGCGCGGCCCACGAGGTCGCGGCTGGCGAGCGACACGCGGCCCGCGACGCTGCCGTCCACGGGATTCACATTGTCGAACCAGCCGTCACCCTCGACGAAGGCGCCGTCGACATAGTTCAGGACCGGCCGGTCGGCGAAGGGATAGGCGCTCATGCCGCGCCTCCTACCGGCACATAACCGGCGGCGTTGCTGTGCGCGGGGCCGGACTGGCCGACATGGCCCGCCATCTGGAGCAGCGACAATATCGTGTCGTTGAACTGCACCGGCTGTTCGAGGAAAGCCGAATGGCCGGCGTCGTTGATCTCGACGAGGAAGGAGCCAGGCACATCGGCCTGCACCAGCCGCATCGCCTCGACGGGAAAGAGGATGTCGTCGAAACCGCACAGGAACAGCACGGGAAAGCCTTTGCCGCCCAGATCGGCGGCGGGCCGGGCCGCAAACTTGCCGGTCAGGCTGTGGCGGTCGACGGCGTTGAAGCTCGCGATCTGGCGATAGAGCACCGCCAGTTCGCGCGGCGCGCTCGCGCCCAGCACGCGCTCGATCTGGTCCATAGCGGCGGTCTTCGCGCGCGCGGCGTCCATGAGCGCCTTGACCCCGGCACTCTCTTCGATGCCGTGCAGGCTGTCGCAGACCGCCAGCGCCGCGACGCGTTCGGGCGCGCGGTGCGCGAAGCCGATGCAGGTCCCCGCCCCCATCGACTGGCCGACGAGCGCGACCCGGGTTTCGCCCAGATGGTCGAGCAGCGCGGTCAGGTCATCGACAAAGGCATCGCGCCCGCGCCCGTCGATATCGCGCGACAGGCCGAAGCCGCGATGGTCGAAGGCGATGACGCGGTTCGAGCGCGACAGCGCGTCGAGTTGCCGATACCAGATCGCGTGATTGCCGCCGATGCCGTGCGCCAGCACGACGGCCGGTCCTTCGCCCTGCGCCTGCCAATAGAGTTCGGCGCCCGCAGTCGCCAGCACTCCGCTGTCCATCACGCTACTCCCATCAATTTGCTGAGCCGCACGACATAGTCGCCGAACGCCGGGTTCTCGCGCGTGACGCTGGGGTCGCGCGGGCGCGGCAGGTCGATGCGGACATCCTCGACGATAGTCCCCGGCCGTTCCGACATCACCAGCACGCGATCGGACAGCAGCACGGCCTCCGCTATGCTGTGCGTGACCAGCACCACCGTCTTGCGGTCGCGCTGCCAGATGCGCAGCAGTTCCATGTTGAGCCGGTCGCGGGTCAAGGCGTCGAGCGCGCCGAAGGGTTCGTCCATCAGCAGCACCTGCGGCCC
Organism: Sphingopyxis sp. 550B; assembly: GCF_057401805.1. Lineage (NCBI taxonomy): Bacteria > Pseudomonadati > Pseudomonadota > Alphaproteobacteria > Sphingomonadales > Sphingopyxidaceae > Sphingopyxis > Sphingopyxis sp. 550B. The sequence goes on from NZ_CM171610.1 coordinate 8,597, forward strand.
GCGCGCGAGCGCCTGGCCGATCGCGACGCGGTGGCGCATCCCACCCGATAACTGATGCGGATGGCTGTCTTCGAACCCCGTCAGGCCCAGCGTCTCGACCAGATCGGCCAGCGCCGCCGCGTCGGGACGCTTCGCCGCCGGGTCGAGGTCGACGCCGAGCAGCAGATTGTCGCGGACATTGAGCCACGGCAGCAGGTTCGACGTCTGGAACACGAAGCCCATATCCGCCGACGGTGCCGTGACATCCGCGCCGTTGAAGCGGATATGTCCTTCCTCGAAGGGAACGAGGCCTGCGATCAGCCGCAGTAGCGTGCTCTTGCCGCAACCCGAGGGGCCAAGGATCGAGACGAACTCCGACGCGCCGATCTCCGCGCTGACGTTTTCGAGAACACGGCGACCGCCGAACAGCTTGCCCGCGCCCGAGAGGGAAATCACCGCGCTCATGCCGCCCGCCACCAGATGAAGCGTTCCCAATAGGCGACGCCGTAGAAGAGAAGCAGCGACAGCACCGTGACGGCGATCAGCGCCGCGAAGGTCAGCGTCGTGTGGCCGGAGCCCGAGGCAGTGAGGATCAGGTTGCCGAGCCCGTCGTTCGACCCGACGAACTCGCCCACGACGGCGCCGATCACCGCGAGCGGCATCGCGACCTTGCACCCGTCGAGGAAGCTCGGCAGCGCCGCGGGGACGCGCAGCCGCCAGAAGCCCTGCATCGGCGTCGCACGCAGCGCCCGGAAATGCTCCTCCAGATGCCCGGGCGTGCTGGCGAGCCCGCCCAATGTCGCAATGATGATCGGGAAGAAGGCGAAGAGGAACGCCATCATCAGCTTCGACGCCAGCCCATAGCCGAACCAGACGACGATCAGCGGCGCGAGGCCGATCTTCGGGATCGACTGGAGCGCGACGAACAGCGGATAGACGGTGCGCTTCGCGGTGCGCGAGAAATGAATCAGCGCCGCGATCGGCACGCCCAGCGCCACCGCGATGAGGAAGCCCCAGAACACCTCGGTCAGCGTGACGAGGCTCTGCGCCAGGATCGGCCCGCGCGAATCCCACAGTTCGCCCAGGATCGCGCTCGGCGGCGGCAGCAGGTAGGAGGCGACCCCCGACCAGCGCACGCCGAACTCCCACGCCAGCCCCAGCGCGAGGAAGAAGCCCGCGCTGATCGCGGCATCGCGGCCGAACGGCGCGCGCGTCATGCGCCGTCGTCCTTGTCGAGCAGCGCCTGAATGCGCGCCGGGGGCGGCACCAGAAAGCGGTCGAGGTGCCAGCGGTCGAAGGTCTCCAGGTCCTTCCCGTTCCACACCGACGCCGTATGGGGATGGTCGGCGTCGATCTGCGTCATGTCGGTATAGAATTCGACATTGTTGCCGTCGGGATCGCGGAAGACGAGGAAGCTGTTCGCCCCCGGCCCGTGCTTGCCGATGCCGCGGTCGATCGGGATGCCACGCGCGACCAGCATCGCCGCGACCGCCTCCATCTCCGCGATCGTTTCGAGGCGATAGGAGAAATGCTCGACCGCCGGATAATGACCGTCCGGGATGCCGGTATGGCCGGGCGGAAGCTGGAGCAGCGCGAGATCGTGATGATCGGTGCCCGCGCGCAGAAAGACCATGTTGTGGTCAATCCAGTCGGACACCTCCAGCCCGACGACTTCGGTGTAAAAGGCAAGGCTGCGGTCGATGTCGCGCACCTTGAGCACGAGATGGCCGAGCCGCGTCGGGCGCGGGCGATAGAAAGCGGGATCGGTCATGGCTGTTTCCCCATGGGCACGAAAGCATTGGTGAAGAGCTGCGCGCTCTGGTCGAAATCCCGAAGCTGGCCGCTCGCCTGCAGAGTGGCGACAGTGCGCTCGATCTTTTCGGGGCGAAGGCGGTGCGAGCCACCCTCGGCCGCCATCAGTTCGGCGGTCTCGCGGATCTGGCGTTCGGTGACGGCCTCGTCGAGCAGCGGATAGGATTTGCGGATGATCGCCAGCGCGGCTTTCGGGTCGCGCGCCGCGTCGGCATAGCCGCGATAGGCGGCCTTCAGGAAGGCGCGCACCAGCTCAGGGTCCTTTTCGATCAGCGTATCGTGCGCCGCGAAGCCGCTGCCGTAGACGTCGAGCCCGAAATCGGCATAGGCGATGCGGCCGACGGTGACACCCTTCGCCTTCGCCGCCTTGTCGAACAGCGCCATCGAATTGCCGAGCCAGCATTCGGCGGCGTCGATCCGCCCCTCGACCAGCGAGGAGACGACGATCGCGGGGTCGAGCTGGATTTGCTCGACGCGGGCGGGATCGACGCCATTGTCGCGGAGCCACGCGGGCAACAGCGCCTGGATCGCCGAACTCTGCCCCGCCCCGAAGCGCAGGCCGGCAAGGTCGGCGGGCCGTTCGACGCGGTGGCGCTCGCGCACGAAGCAGGCGCCGGCGGGAAGCCGCATGTTGATGCCGCCGATCATCCGCACCCTGCCGCTCTTGGCACGGCTCAGCGCAACCGACAGCGGGTCGAGATAGGCGAATTCGAACATGCCCTGATCGAGTTCGTTCGCGGTCCGCATCCCGCCGAACCCGCGGACGGGCTCGACGTCCAGCCCCGCGTCAGCGAAATAACCCCTGTCGATCGCGACGAAGATGCCCGCCATGCTGCCCTGCGGCAGCCACGCCATGTTGAAGCGGACCGGCCGCGCGCCCTCGTCCTGCGGCGCTGTGCGCGGCGCCATACCGCCGAACGCGCTCCACAGGGTCAGCGCCGCGATGCCCGCGACGACGAGCAGCGGCACGATCAGCGCGCGGCGCGAGAAGGCAACTCTTTCGGTCATGCGCGCGGCAGATGCGGCGCGGAGACGGGGTTGCGCAGTTCGCCGATCCCATCGACCCACGCGTCCATCACGTCGCCGTCCTTCAGGAACACGCCGCGCCCCATGCCGACCCCGGCGGGGGTGCCGGAGGCGATCAGGTCGCCCGCCCTGAGTTCGAGGACCGTCGAGAGATAGGCGATCTGTTCGTAGATGTTGAAGATCATCTCGGACGTGTTGCCGTCCTGCATCGCCTCGCCATTGACCTTGAGGCCAAGGCGGATGGCGTGCGGATCGCCGAGGCAGTCGCGCGGCACGAACACCGGGCCAAGCGGCGTGAAGCTGTCGAAGCTCTTGCCGCGGAACCAGTCGTGCGAAAAGGGAAAGTCACTGCGCCGCGTCCGGTCGCGCGCCGACACGTCGTTGACGATCGTATAGCCGGCGATCAGATCGTGCGCGGCATCGACTGGGACATTCTTGCCCGACCGGCCGAGAACGACGCCGAGTTCGACCTCCCAGTCGGGGCGCGACACCTGCGGCGGCACGGTGACGGTATCGCCGGGACCGACGACGCTTTCGATCGTCTTGAGGAAGATATAGGGTTCGCTCTCGGCCTTGGCGGCGAGCTTGGTCTGCATCTCCTCGGCGTGCTCGATGAAGTTGGACGCGGCGGCGAAGATGCGGCGCGGCTCGAACGGGGCGGCGAGCGTCGGTGCGCCGATTCCGCCGGTGGCGCCTTCGAGCGCGCGGGCGAGCGCGAACAGCCCCTCACGCCGCGCCTCCCAGTCGCGGACGATCGCGGTGACGTCGCCCGCGACGGCCGCGAAGCCATGCGTCGCCGCGGCATCGTGCAGGTCGTGAAAGGCGCCGCCGACCTGGATCGTCGGGCGCGGCCCTTCGGCGGCGGCGCGGGTGGCAAGGGCGAACCAGGTCATGCGTTTCTCTTTCTTTCCAAAAGCGCCGGCGAGCGCGGGACCGGCGCGGACGAGCGCGAGACCGGCGCCAATCCGCGCAAGAGCCGCGCGGCGACCGAGCGGGCGAACAGGGGCAGCGCGCATCGCATCTCAGCCGAAGGCCCGGAGCAGCATCCGCACCGCGACGACGGTGAGGAACAGGCCGAACAGGATGCTGAGCTGCCGCTTCGACAGCGCGTGCGCGATGCGCGCACCCAGCGGCGCGGTGACAAAGGTCGCCGGGCCGATGATCGCAAGCCCGATCAGGTTGACGTAGCCGAGGCTGCCCGGCGGCAGGCCGGGGACGTTCCAGCCGGCAATGACGAAGGCGACGGTCGCGGGCACGCTGATCATCAGGCCGAACAGTGCGGCAGTGCCGACCGCGCGGTGGATCGGGATGGCAAACAGCGTCATCGCTGGCACGCTGAGCGTGCCGCCGCCGATCCCCATCATGCTCGACACGCCGCCGATTCCGAAGGGGATGAGCTGGCCGCCGACGCCGCCCGGCATCGCGTCGGCGATGTGCCGGCCTTCGAGAGGCAACAGCATCTTGATCGCGACGAGCAGCGCGACGATGCCAAACACCGCCGACAGCACGTCGCCCGACACGCGCGAGGCGAGGACGACCCCCGCGATCGCGCCGAGGAAGATAGCGATGCCCCAGCGGCGAAGCTGGACATGATCGACCGCGCCCTTCGCCTCGTGCGCGCGCGACGAGGAAATGGCGGTCGGGATGATCGTCGCCAGCGAGGTCGCAACCGTGACATGCATCCGCACCGACGGATCGACGCCGAGCGCGGCGAGCACGAGGTCGAGTACCGGCACGATAACGATGCCGCCGCCGACGCCCAGCATGCCCGCGATCACGCCGCCGACCGCCCCGGTCAGCAGCATCATCGCCGCCAGCGTCAGCAATTCCGGATTCAAAAGCGCGTGCATCGGTCCTCCCCAAAGATCGGCGATGCTTGTGCGGGGTCCGGGATATGCAGTCAAAGATGGAAAATGAGTTTTTCTATAACCGAAAATAGATAGCCGGTGAAACGCAAGCCGAGAATATCAAGCCTTTATCCACGCCCGCCCGTCATGTTCGTGTCGAGCGAAGTCGAGACATCCATCGGGATAGCGCTTGGTCGATGGGTGTCTCGACTTCGCTCGACACGAACGGATTGAGATGGCGCATAGTTAGAGCACAGGGCTCTATATCCTTTTCAGGATATCAAGGCGGCCAAAGGATATTATCCTATATAGCAGCGCCGCCCTAGCGCGGCAGGCATGAAAAGCATCGGCATCGCCGGATTCGGCACCATCGGCCGCGTGGTCGCGCGCCATATCGAAGCAAGCGAATTGCCGCTGAAACTGGCGGCGGTTTCGGCGGGCGACCGCAGCCGCGCCGAAGCGGCGATGGCGCAGCTGAAGACGCCGGTTCCCATCGTCGACACGCACGAACTGGTCGCGCTGTCCGACGTCGTCATCGACAGCGCCCCGACCGCGGCCTTCCGCGAGATCGCCGAAACCACGCTGCGCGCCGGCAAGACGCTGGTCACGGTCAGCGGCGCGGCGCTGATGCAATGGCCCGAGGCCGCCGACGTCGCGCGCGCGCACGGCGGGCGGCTGATCCTGGCGACCGGCGCGCTGCTCGGGCTCGACGCGGTGCGCGCGGCGGCGGTCGGCACGATCCACTCGGTCACGATGGTAACGCGCAAGCCGGTCAAGTCGCTGATCAAGGCCGAGCATGTCGTGCGCAACAGGATCGACCTCACCGCGATCACCGAACCGCTCAAGATCTTCGAGGGCAGCGCGCGCGAGGGCGCGATCGCCTTTCCCGCCAACGTCAACGTCGCAGCCGCGCTCGGCATGGCGGGCGTCGGCCCCGAACGCACCCGGCTCGAAATCTGGGCCGATCCCGCGCTCGAACGCAACACGCACCGCATCGTCGTCGATTCGGACAGCGCGCGGCTGGAGTTGGGAATCGAGAATATCCCGACCGACGAGAATCCCGGCACCGGCCGCATCACCGCGCAGAGCATCGTCGCGGCGCTGAACGACCTCGTCGCACCGATCCGCATCGGCACCTGATTTCCTTGCCAACAGAAAGGCCCGAGACATGACCACCCGCCTGCGCCATGTGGCGATCGCTTCCGCCGACCCCGATCATGCGGTCGGCTTCTTCACCGACGTCCTCGGCTGGACCGTCGCCGGCAAGGTCGATAGCCGCAACGCGCGCGGCTATTATGTGACCGACGGCCATATCAACATCGCGCTGCTCTGCTTCAAGAACCGCCCCGCCGCGGGGATGGAGTTCCCCGAAGGCTATACCGGGCTGCATCACATCGGTTTCCAGTGCGACGACATCAACGACGTCGTCGCGCGGTTCGAGAATTCGGGCTATGCCCCGCGCCACGACGTCAACCTGGCGCAGGGCCTCGGCAAGAATCCCGCCAAGGACAATGCCGAATACAAGATGACCGGCCCCGAAAGCGTGATGGTCGACGTGTCCGAACGCGGCTGGGTCGGCACCGACAGCTACAAGGGTGTTCCGCCCGCGGCGTGACGTCCTTGCCCTGAAATGCGAAGGCCGCCGGAGCCATGCTCCGGCGGCCCCTTTTGCGTGCGCCGAACATGCTCGGAAAATCGGTGCGCGAGCGGCCGGTTTCGACCGGAAGCTGCCGTCCATCTCCCCTCCCGCAGGCGGGAGGGGTTGGGGGTGGGCAGCGGCGGTGCAAAGGCCCACCCCGCTGCGACTAACGAACAAGTTCGTAAGTCTCGCTGCCCCTCCCGCCTGCGGGAGGGGAAACCAGGGAATGTCTCAAACGACCGCTTCCCACCCCAAAGCCGACATCGGCAATGGTTACAGGTTCAGGAAGGCCCGCGCATTGCCGCTGAGGATCTTCGCTTTCTGCGCCGCCGACAGTCCGTCGTGCTCGCGCACAAGCGCGCCGATGTCCTGCTCGCCGAGCGGGAAGGGATGGTCGGAACCGAGCAGGATGCGGTCCTCGCCCATCACGTCGACCAGCAGGCTGAGCGCGCGCGGATCGAACACGGCGGAATCGACGAAGAAGCGGTCGACATAGGTCGACGGCGGGTTCGGGCAATCGACGCGCACGATGTCGCGGTGCTTCCACGCATTCTCGACCCGGCCGAGCAGGAAGGCGAAGCTGCCGCCGCCGTGGCCGAAGCAGATGCGCAGGCTTTTCGGCAGACGCTCGAACGCGCCCGACAGGATCAGCGACAGGATCGAAAGCTGCGTTTCCGCCGGCATCGCGACGAGCCAGGGCAGCATATATTTGGGCATGCGCTCGCGCGCCATCATATCCCACGGGTGGACGAGCACCGCCGCGCCGACATCGGCGCAATGGGCCAGGAAGGTCAGCAGCCCCTCGTCATCGAGGTTGCGCAGCCCCATGTGGTTGCCGATCTGCACGCCCAGATGCCCCGACGCGACCGCGCGGCCGACTTCGGCGCATGCCATGTCGATGTCCTGAAGCGGTACCTGCGCCAGCGCCTGCATCCGGTCGGGCGCATGGGCGCAGAAGGCGAGCGCCGCATCATTGAAGCGCTGCGCCGAATCGAGCGCCTGTTCGGCGGGGCGGCCGTAGCCGAACATGATCGGCGTCGCGCAGATGATCTGGAGGTCGATACCCTGCTCGTCGAGCGCCTCGATGCGGCGGGCGGGATCCCAGAGGATGTCCTCGACCGGGCGAAACGGCTTCGTTCCCGACATGATGAGGCCGGTGCCGTCGCCGGCGTCGCGAAGCCACGGCAGCCCCTCCGCCTCCGCCTGCGCGCGATAGGCGGCGTCCATCGCGGGGAAGAAATGGCTGTGCATGTCGATCACCGCCGCTGTGTGTGATGCCTGTCTGTCCATGCGTATTCGCGGCGCTCCCCGTCCATCGGTCGATTACGACCGGCGGCCGGTTCCGGGCGCGGGTCGAATACCCGGGTAGCCGGGGTTTGCTATCAACAATAATCTCCAGACTTGTCCTCGCTATTATAAAATGGCTATAACTGTATCAGGCCGCCCGGGGGAGCATCATGCCAAAATTTCACGAGAATTTTCTGCTGAGCCGTCTGAAGCTCCGCCAGTTGCGGCTGCTCACCGCGATCGCCGACGAAGGCACGGTGCTCAAGGGATCGCAGGCGCTGAACATCGCCCAGCCGGCGGCGACGAAGAGCATCAAGGAGCTGGAGGACGCACTGGGCGTCCAGCTGTTCGACCGCTCGTCGCGCGGGGTGACGCCGACCGATTTCGGCGAGGTGATGATCAAGCATGCGAAGCTGATCCTGACCCAGCTTCGCCACGCGAGCGAGGAGCTGCAGTCGCTGGAGGAAGGCCTGTCGGGCCGCGTCCATGTCGGCACGCTGCTCGCCGCATCGACGTCGCTGCTGCCGCGCGCGCTCGCCCGGCTGCGCGAGCGGCGGCCGGGGATCGCAGTGACGGTCGCCGAGGGCACGATCGACCGGCTGATGCCCGGCCTGCGCACCGGCGACATCGACGTCGTGCTCGGCCGCCTGCCCGAATATCGCGAGCGCGAGGGGCTGAAGCAGGACGTCCTTTATCTCGATACGGTGTCGATCATGGTGCGCGCCGATCATCCGCTGGCGGCGCGCGACGCGCTGAGCCTCGCCGAACTCGTCGACCAGCCGTGGGTGATGCCGCCGCCGCAGACGTCGCTGCGTCGCCAGATCGACCACGCCTTTCGCCACGAAGGGCTGGAGCCGCCGCGCGACGTGATCGAATCGGTGTCGATCCTGACCAACCACGCGCTGCTGATGAGCACCGACATGCTCGCCGCGATGCCGCACCAGGTCGGGCTGGGCCAGGCGGGACTGGTCGCGCTGCCGGTGACGCTGGAGGGCGCGAGCTCGCGCATCGGCGCGACGACCCACGCGCATGTCGAGCTGTCGGCGGCGGCGCGCTATTTCATGGGCGTGATCCACGAGATCGCGGCCGAAATCCGCGCCGAACTAGGGCAGGACACGGTCAGCTAGAGTGTTTTCAAGTCAGGTGGAATCACCTGACGACTCGGAAAACACGGCAAAACAAGAATCCAGAGTGCCGGTTTTGATTCAATTAAAACCGAACGCACTCTAGGTTCGACGCGAAGCTATGCGGATTCGAACGTTCCCCGCGACCGCGCCATACGGCGCCAGACCAGATAGGCGGCGGCGATCAGCACCAGCCACGGTCCGCCGGCGAATACCGCCACCTGCCAGTCGGCATGGAGCGCCATCGTCACCGTGATCGCGCCGAGCAGGACCAGTCCGAGAATCTGCGCATAAGGAAAGAAGGGCATGCGCACCGGCAGATCGGCCCCCTGGTGCCGCCGGCGGAAGCGGAGGTGGCTGACGAGGATCGCGCTCCACACCAGCAGGCCGCCGAACAGCACGATGCCGAACAGATAGTTGTAGGCGAGCGGGGTCAGGATCGACAGCGAGGCGGCGGCAAGGATGCCCGCGCCGGTGACGGCGGTCGCGCGCATCGGCACATTCTGCGCATTGAGCTGCCCGAGCGCGCGGGGCGCATAGCCGCCGCGCGCGAGCGAGAAGAGCATCCGCGAGCCCAGATAGATGCTGGTGTTCATCGCCGACAGCGCCGCCGTCGCGACGACGAAGTTCATCAGCCCCGCCGCATAGGGGATGCCCGCGCTCGCGAACATCTTCACGAACGGGCTTTCGGTGACGACCTTCGCGCCCGATTCGGTCCATGGCAGGAAGGCGACGATGATGAACAGCGCGAGGATGTAGAAGAGGAACAGCCGCGCCGCCATCGTGCGCAGAGCGGCGGGGATCGCGACCTTCGGGTCCTTGGCCTCACTGGCCGTGCCGACGACGAACTCGAGCCCCATGAAGGAGAAGAGCGCCATCAGCACCGCCAGCCAGACGCCCAAAAAGCCGTTGGGCAGGAAACCGCCCGCAAGGCCAGTGACATTGTGCAGCCCGATGGGATCGCCGACGATGCCCAGGATGCGCGACAGGCCGACGACGATGAAGGCGACGATTGCCGACACCTTGATCACGGTCAGCCAATATTCGACCGATCCGAAATTATGCACCGCGCGCGTGTTGATCCACAGCACCGCCGCGGCGCTGCCGATCGCCCACAACCACACCGGCACGTCGGGAAACCACCAGCTCATGTAGATGCCGACCGCGACCGCCTCGGCGCCGATCAGCAGTACCTGCTGAATCCAGTATGTATAGCGGACGATGAAGCCCATCATCGGCCCGAGATAGATTTCGGCATAGGTGCCGAACGAACCTGCGGTGGGGTGGACGACGGCCATTTCGGACAGGCTGAACACCATGATCACCGCGATCAGCGCCGCGATCAGATAGCTGATGAGCACCCCCGGCCCGGCATAGCCGATCGCGATTCCCGATCCCATGAACAGGCCGGTGCCGATCGCGCCGCCGAGGCCGATCATGATGATCTGCGCCTTACTCAGCCCACGCTCGAGTCCCGCCTCGCGATCGAGATAGGCCTGTTCGTCCATCGTCACTCCCTCCCCTTGCCGCGCGCTCATGTAACGGCGTCGCGTACCTGATGCTCCGGCAATTTCCAGATGCCGCCGTCCATGATCGCCACCAGCCGGTCGACGGCATCCCACACGTCGACGAAGCGGACATAAAGCGGCGTGAAGCCGAAGCGCACCGTGTCGGGCGCGCGGAAATCGCCGATCACCCCCGCCGCGATCAGCGCGCGCATGATCGGATAGCCGTCGGCGTGCGCGAAGGACACCTGGCTGCCGCGCGCCTCGGCCGCGCGCGGCGACGCGAGCGTGAAGCCGTGGCCGGCGCAGCGCTGCTCGACGAGGCGGATGAACAGGTCGGTGAGCGCTATCGACTTCGCGCGGATTGCGTCCATGTCGGCCGACAGATGGATGTCGAGCCCGACCTCGGCGAGCGCCATCGATAGAATCTGCTGGGTGCCGATCAGATATTGGCGGATGCCCTGCTGCGGGCGGTATCCGGGTTCGAAGGCGAAGGGCGCGGCGTGCCCCCACCAGCCGGTGACGGGCTGGAGCGCCTGCCCCTGGTGGCGCCGCGCCGCGAACAGGAAAGCAGGCGAGCCGGGACCACCGTTCAGATATTTGTAGGTGCAGCCGACCGCGAAATCGACGCCAGCGCCATTGAGGTCGACCGGCATCGCCCCGGCGCTGTGACACAGGTCCCAGATGGAGAGCGCCCCGGCCGCATGCGCGCGCGCGGTGATCGCGGCCATGTCGTGGACGTGCCCCGACTTGTAATGAACATGGGTGATCGCGACCGCGATCGTGTCTTCGTCGATCGCCTCCGCAATCTCGTCCTTTTCACAGAGCCGGACCTCGACCCGCCCGCCGGTCGCTGCGGCGACGCCCTCGGCGATATAGTTGTTGGTCGGGAAATTACTGCCTTCGAGGATCAGAACGCGGCGGTCCGGACGCAGCGCGACCGCGGCCGACAGCACCTTGAACAGATTCTGGCTCGTCGAATCGCAGACGACGACCTCGCCCGGTGCGGCGCCGATCAGCGGCGCGAGCTTGTCGCCGAGCCGCACCGGCAGGTCGAACCAGCCGGCGCTGTTCCAGCTCTTGATCAGGCCGGTCCCCCACTCGCGCGTCACGACGTCGTGTGCGCGCGCCGCCGCATCCTTCGGCATCGCGCCAAGCGAATTGCCGTCGAGATAGATCAGGCCTTCGGGCAGGTCGAAGCGATCGCGCAGCGGCGCGAGCGGATCGGCGGCGTCCATCGCCTGACAGGCGGCGCGATCAAGGGGTTCGGCATCAAGCGTCATGGAAACATATCACCTTCGTCTGCGACATTTCGCGCGCGGCGAAGCGCACGCCTTCGCGGCCCATATTGCCCCGCCCCGCGCCGCCGAAAGGCATGGCGTCGAGCCGGTAGTCGGTCGAATCGTTAATTATCACCCCCGCCGCGCGCAGCCGCCGCGCCGCGTGGCGCGCGTTGCGGATCGATTCGGTGAAGATCGCGGCATGGATCGCGTAGTCGGCGCGATTGGCCGCGTCGATGGCCTCGTCCAGATCGGCGAAGCGGAACAGGCTGACGACCGGGCCGAAGGCTTCGCGGCAGGCGACGCGCGCATCATCGGGCACGTCGGCAAGCAAAGTCGGCCGCACCAGCGCCCCGGCGCGCTCGCCGCCCGCAAGCAGCGTCGCGCCGCCCGCCACGGCTTCCTCGATCCACGCCGCGATGCGCGTCGCCTCTCCCGTGCCGATCATCGGGCCGATGTCGGTCGCCGGGTCGGTCGGGTCGCCGACGCGCAAGGCGCGCGTCGCGGCGATCAGCGCCGCCCGAAAGTGGTCGTGGACCGCGTCGTGGACATAGATGCGCTGGACGCCGATGCAGTTCTGCCCCGCCGCGCCGAACGCGCCCGAAACGCAAGCGGCGGCGGCCCTGTCGACATCGGCATCGTCCATCACGATCACCGGCCCGTTGCCGCCGAGTTCCATCGCCACGCGCTTGATCCCGGCCGAACGACAGATCGCCTGCCCAACCCCGGCGCCGCCGGTGAAGCTGATCATCGCCACGTCGGGGTGGCTCGTCAGCGCATCGCCGAAGTCGGCCCCGCGCCCGGTCAGCAGGTTCAGCGCCCTTTCGGGCAGTCCCGCCGCGAGCAGCAGCCGCGCCAGCATGATCGCGACGAGCGGCGCCTGCTCGGCGGGCTTGAGCACGACGGCGTTGCCTGCCGCGAAGGCGGGGCCGAGCTTGTGGCAGACGAGATTGAGCGGATCGTTGAACGGCGTGATCGCGGCGACGACGCCGACAGGTTCATAGATGTAATGCCCCGACCGCGACTCTCCCCCCGGAAAGCCGTCGAAGGCGATCGTCTCGCCGGCCAGCCGCACCGCCTCTTCGGCCGAGAGGCGCAGCGTGTTGACGGCGCGCGCCACTTCGCGAGCGGCGGCGCGGATCGGCTTGCCCGTTTCGGCGGTGATCGCGGCGGCGAAGCGCTCGCCATCGGCTTCGAGCGCCAACGCGGCGGCGTGGAGAATGCGCGAGCGCGCGCCGGTCGGCAGCTCGCGCATCGCGGCGGCGCCGTGCACCGCGGCGGCAGCCGCGCGTTCGACATGGCTCGCATCGGCGCAGGCGACCGCGCCGAGCGCCGCGCCCGACCAGGGATCTATGACATCCATCGTCGCGTCGGCCGCCTCCCAGCGGCCGCCGATCAACAGCGAGCGCGCCGCGTCGAACGCGACATGCATCATGGCTTGTCCTTGCGCAGCACCAGCTCGTCATATTCACGGCTGTCGAGCAGCGCCTCGACGATGACCGGGCCGTCCGCAGTGAAACCAGCTTCGAGCGCGGCACGGAATTCGGCGGGATCGCGCGCGACCGTCACCGGCACCCCGAACAGCGACGGGCCGCCGATCGTTCCCTCAGCACGCACCGGCGTGCCATAGATGGGGTTCGCCTTCTTCTCCTGCTTGATGCGGATCAGCGCGAGGTCGTTGTCGGTGAAGACGACGATGACGATCGGCAGCTTTTCGCGCGCGGCAGTCGCCAGTTCGCCGACCGTCATCAGGAAGCCGCCGTCGCCGAGCACGCAGCAGACCGGCGTATCGGGACGGCACAGTTTCGCGGCGATTGCGGCGGGCAGGCCGAAGCCCATTGCCGACCAGCCGTTGGTCATGATCTGCGTCCCCGGCCGGGGCGTGCGCCAATGCTGGCCGATCAGATGCGTGTGCGCGCCGACGTCGCAGGTCATGATGCCGTCGGCGGGCAGCACGTCACGGAGCACGTCGAGCGCGGCGCAGGGACCGAAACGGCCCTCGCGCCCCTTCAACTTCGCGAACATCGCCGCCCTGCGCTCGGCCAGCGCCGCGAGGTCCCAGGCCTTCGCGGCGGCGGGCAGCGCGAGGAGCGCGTCGAGCGCGGGCGCGATGGCGCCGACGACCTCGGCGGCGACGGGATGCTTGGCGCGGTCGATGTCAGCGGGGGCGACGTCGATGCTGGCGAGCGCGAGTCCGTCCTTCATCCAGCTTTCGTAATTGAACTCGATCGGGTCGTAGCCAACCGCGACGACCAGATCGGCCTCAGCATGTGTCCGCCCAACCATGTCGGACAGTGCGTGGAACAGCACACCCGCGTAATTGGGGTGATCCTCCGGCACCATGCCCTTCGCCATCGGGGTCAGCAGTACCGGCAGGCCGAACCGCTCGGCCAGCGCGAGGATGCGGTCCTGCACCCCCGCGTGGACGGCGCCGAGGCCGACGGCGAGCACCGGCTTCGCGGCGGCGGCAAAGGCGGCGGTCAGCGCATCGAGCGCGGCGGCATCGGGCGCGGGTGGTGCGTCGGGCACGATCAGGCCGATTGCGGCAGGCTCGACCACCTCCGCGCTCATCCCCTGCGGCAGGCCGACATGCACAGCGCCCGGGCGGCCCGACAACGCTATCCGCGCCGCCTGCGCCAGCGTATCGGCGGCGCCGTCGGCCTCGATCCGCATCGTCGCCTTGGTCAGCGGCGCAAACAGCGCCTGATGGTCGATCGCCATCTGCACGGTGCGTCCACGCAAGGGCGCAGGCATCTCGTCGGTCAGCGCGATCATCGGCGAGCGGTCGAGCGTCGCGCCGCCGACCCCGGTCGCAAGGTTGGTCGCGCCCGGTCCGAAGGTGCCGAAGCAGACCCCCGGCACCCCGGTCAGCCGCCCGCACACATCGGCCATGAAACCCGCGCCGCCCTCATGGCTGGTCAGTACGAAGTCGATGCCGTCAGTGGTGCGGATCGCCTCCATATAATCGACCCAGCCGCCGCTCGGCACGCCGAAGACATGGCGCACGCCCATGTCGCGCAGTCCCGTCACGACGTTGCGGGCTACGGTCGTCGATGTCATGCGCGATCCTTCATGCGGGAGCCGGGGTACAGCGCCGGATTAGGCGCCTCCGTCATACACAAATAATATCAAATGCCCTCTATGATATGGCGAACTTGTTATAAGAAGCGGTTGGCAATCGTCCCGATGCCGTCGATCCCGCCCTCGACGACATCGCCTGCCACGATCCGGCCGACGCCCGCCGGGGTGCCGGTGTAGATGAGGTCGCCCGCCTTCAGCTCGACATAGGTCGACAGCTCAGCGATGATATCGGCGACGGGCCAGATCATATCGGCGATATTGCCGTCCTGCCGGACCGTCCCACCCACCGACAGCCAGATTCGCGCTGCAGCTGGATGGCCGACCTCGGCCGCCGGGCGGATCGGCGACAGCACCGCGCTGTGGTCGAAGCCCTTGGCCATATCCCACGGCCGGCCGCCGGCCTTCGCGTCGGCCTGAAGGTCGCGGCGCGTCAGGTCGTTGCCGACCGCATAGCCGAAGATGTGAGACATCGCGTCGTCGGATGCGATATTCGCGCCGCCCTTCGCGAGCGCGACGACCAGCTCGATCTCGTGATGCAGATTGTCGGTGCGCGGGGGCATCGCGATGTCGCCCGCCCCCCCGACGATCGCATCGGCGGGCTTCGAGAAGAAGAAGGGCGGCTCGCGCGTCGGATCGCCGCCCATCTCGCGCGCGTGGTCGGCGTAATTCTTGCCGACGCAGAAGATGCGGCGAACGGGGAAGCGCTCGGCGCTTCCGGCGATTTCGGCGGTGGGGGCGGAAACATCGAAACGCATGGGCAAGTCCTCAGGCTGGCGGATAGAGCGCCGCGCGGCACTTGCCGAGATCGGCGCCGTCGAGGCCGCCTTCCCTCACCGCATTCCACGGGCTGCCCATCCTGTCTTCGGGGCGATACCAGAAGCCATAGAGCTTGCCGTTCGCCGCGACCAGCGTCGCCGCGCCGATGCTGCCCTCTGCCTTCGAATACCAGGCGAGCCGCATGATGCGGCCGAAGATCGTGCCGCGCAGCGTGCCGAGCCCGTCGTTGTAGCAGCCGATAACCTCATTCCCCTTCTGCCGCAGCAGGATCGGGCCATATTCATGGGCATAGACGCCGCCGACGTCCTCGCCGCCGCCCGCCCCGCGCTGGTCGAGATCGCCGATCACGGCGAGGTCCGACAGACGCGTCGAACCGCTGCCCGCCCAATTGCTGTCGATGCGCAGCCGCAGCCAGTGTGCGCGGGCCTCCTTCGGCAGTTTCACCAGCGTCTGCGCGTCGGCCTTGGCCTCGCCCTCGACCAGCGTCTCGAACGGCCCATCGGGCCCGGCGGTCGAGCCGAGCAGCGCGAAGCGCCGCACTGGCGAGCCGTCGGGGGCCTGCGACATCGACCCGTCCTCGCGCACCACCGGCTCGAAGCGATTGTCGAGCGCGACCGCTCGGATCGTGCCGCTGCCCGCCAGCTCGAAAGCGAGCTGGTGCGGGAGGGTGACGGCCTTGTCGGACTGCCAGCCATAGGCCGGACCGCCGTCGACGAGGTTGATCGTCCAGGTCGACCAGTGGCGCGCGGCCTCGCCCGCATCGGCCTCCGCGATGCCGCCCCAGCTGATGTGCAGGATATTGTCGCCGGCAGGTTCGGCGGGATTTGCCACCGGCTTGTCGGCGGGCGCGTTCGAGCATCCGGCGAGGAGCAGCGCCCCCGCCAGCGTCATCATCGCTGTGCGCATAAATCAGGTCCTTTTCGAAGTGGGATTATCGCCGTTCGGGCCAGATGGTCTTCGGCGCACCGAGCCGCGGCTTGCCGAGCAGCGGCGACGACAGCGCATAGACGCCGTTCACCGAAAAGGCCCAGATGATGTTGCGGTCATATTCGGTATAGACCGCGAAGGTCGAGTTGCCGATCGCATAATCGGGCAGTTCGTCGGTCGTCGCGAAGCGCGGGACGAAATAGCCCGCGACCTTCGGCTTTGCCGGATCTTTGACGTCGAAGATCTGGATGCCCGCGTTGTAGAAGGCATAGATGGCGAGACCCTGGCGCCCGCGCTCGGGCTGGGTGAGCCCGCCCGACCGCTTCGGCCCGAAGCTGCCGCGCCGCTGGCAGAAATCGGTGAAGGCCGCGCCGGGCGGCGGCGTCGGACGCGGGAAGGTCGCCGCGACCTTCGGATGCGCGGGATCGCGCACGTCGATCGAATAAATGTCCTTGAACGGCTCGTAGCAATTCTCGTTCATCGGATAGCCGTTCGCGAAGACGAAGCCGGTGCGGTCATACTGGCTGACGTCGACATTGTCGAATTCGGTCCCGGCATAGCTCGGCGGGACGGTGAGATGGCCGAGCGTCTTCGGCTGCGCCGGGTCGCTGAGGTCGAACGTGTAGAAGCCGAGCCCGCCCATGCCGCCGAAGCCGACCTTGCCGCCGTTCTCGACCGGCCGGGTGGTCACGATTGGATAGCGCGACCCCATCCAGCTCGTCCGGTTGCCCGCGCGCGGATTGGCGCGATAGGCGGCCTCGCTGGCGGGGTCGCCGAGCTGCTGGCCGGGCACCGTGATTTGCGACACGAATTTCGGGTTCGCCGGGTCCGCCATGTTCCAGACCTGATAGCCGGGCGAATAGAGATAATCGGGATATTCGGTGAGCGAATAGCTGTCGTCGGGCGCCGCCGAGAGCAGCATATATTTGCCCCCGAACCATGTGACCGCGTCGAGCGCGCCCGATCCCTGCTGCTGCCCGATCGGCGCGTCGGGGTGCTTGGTGTCGGTGGTGCGCGTCGCGATCAGTTCCCACTGGTCGGGGGTCGGACCGTTCATCGCATAGACCTTGAAGCCCTTGAGCGAATTATAGTGACGCTGCTCCGCCACTTTCGCGGGCTCGCGGCGCTTGTCCTCCATCAGGCCGAAGCGGCCGATCTCGTAGGAGGCGACGAGGATGTTGCGCCGCAGCTTCTCGTTCCATGCGATGGTGACGCCGCCGAAATAGTCGGTAACCGCGGAGGCGTCCCAATCCTCGCTCGACCCCTTGGCGCTCCAGGTGCCGCCCTGCGACCAGACGATCTTCGCCTTGCGCGGGTCGGTGACATCGAGGATGCGCAGATAGTCGCGGTCGTGGGTGTAGAGATAGCGCTTGCCGCCGAAATCGACGACATTCGCCCAGGCGTGCCACGGCGATGTCACCGCGGGATAGAAGGCGATCACATCGACGTTGCTGGCGTAGCTGTTCTGATCCCAATGATCGAGCTGCCCCGGAAAGCGTGGCGCATCGGTCGTCAGCGGCGTCGCGACCGGATGGCGGAACGACCCATCGGGGTTCATGCCGTAATCGACGCCCGGTTTCGGCGGGGCTGGCGGATTGTCGGGGGTCATGGTGATCCAGGCCTGCAGCCACGAATCGCGCACATCGATCGGCCCGGGTTCTTTCGGACCCCAGTCCGCCGCAGCGAGCGCCGCCGTGCCGAGCAGCGCGGCGAGGACGGTGCCTGCGCCTGCCATGATCCTGATGCCGCGCTTCATTGCGAACCCTTTCCTGCCTGTTGACCCGCTGCATCATTGCGACCCCGAACCCGATCCGGAGTTGCAATGACAATGATGCCCTAGAAGCGGAACCGGGCCGTCAGGCCATAGGTGCGCGGCGGGATATAGGTCGAATAGATGGTGCCGAACAATTCGAGCTTGCTGGTATAGTTGAGCTCGTTGGTGAGATTCTTGATCCAGGCGGTCAATTCCCACTTGTCGTCGATGTCGCGCACCCCGATGCGTGCATTGAGCAGCACCTCTTCGTCGAACTTCAGGATCGGGGTGTTCGGATTGTCGAAGAAATTCGCCCCCGTATACTGGAAGTCGGTGCCCGCCACCAGCGCGAGCCGTTCGCTGATCGGCTGGTCGAGGTTCGCCGCGACGCTGAACGCATGCTTGGGAGTGCGGCGGCAACTGTTGCCGTCGAGGTCGGTTCCGTCGTCGTCGATGATCAGCTCGCCGGTAAAGTTGCACTTCGAAAATGCATAGTTGCCCGACAGGGTAAAGGTATCGGTGATCCGCGCCTGGAAATCGAGTTCGAGGCCATAGGCGCGCGTGCCGTTCTTCGCATTGAAGACGAAATTGTCGGGCGGCATCCCCGGCCCCGGCGACAGGAACTGGTTGGTCTGGAGATTGTCGTAGAGCGTATAATAGGCCGCCGCGTTGATGAACAACCGCCGGTCGGCAAGCGCGAGCTTGGCGCCGAGTTCGAAGCTGTCGGCGGTTTCGGGATCGAAGGAGACCAGCGCCTCGGCCGGCGTGTTGGCGTCCTCGCCCGTCCAGCCGCCGGGCTTGTAGCCCTTCGCATAGCGGGCATAGAGGGTGACGTCGTCGCTCGGTTCGTAGCGTAGCGTCGCGCTCGGCAGCCAGGCGTCCCAGCTCCGCGTCTCGCCGACCTGGAAATTGACCGCCTCGCCCTCGAACGACACGCCCGAGCGATTGTTCGAATAGCGCTTGCGGTCATAGGCATAACGCAGCCCCGCCTCGACGGCGAGCTGGTCGGTCAGGTCGAAGCTGACTTCGCCGAAGACGCCGATATTGTCGTTGCGCGAGCTGGTGACCGTGTGGTTCGAGCCGGGCGACGGCGTCGCCGGGATGCCGCCATAGGCGAGCGCGAAGGCGAATTCCTCGATCGCCCCGAAGTCGGGGAAGAGGAAGTTCACATCTTCCGCGCGGCGGATCTTCTCGTGCAGATAATAGACGCCGCCTTCGAGCCGGAGCGGCCCGCCATTGTCCCAGCGCAGGCGCAGTTCCTGCGAGAATTGCTTCACGTCCTCGCCCTTGCCGCTGTCGAAATAGCTGTCGGGGACAGTCGCGAGATAGGTGTCGAGCCCGGCGAGCATCGCGGAGGTGATGTCGGGGGCGTTGGTGGCGGGGTCGAAGGGGAAGTTGAAGAACATCCCCGATCCGTCCTCGCGCGCCGCCAGCGAGCTGTCGCGATAGGCGGTCTGCGAGGTGATGCTGATCCCGTCGCCCGGCTGCCAGTCGATCGTGCCGCTGAGCCCGTACATGTCGCTGTTCTGGAAGCCGGTGAAATTATGCTCGCCCGAGCGGCGCTTCGCGCTCTTGAACGGCGCGTTGCGGTTCGGCAGCACGAAACCGGGCAGGCTGTCGATCGTCGGCGCATAATAGCCGAGGTAGGTCACTTCCTCGCTGTCGCCGGGAACGAGGATGTCGACCCAGCGCGCGCCGTCGCGGTGGCGCGTATAGTCGGCCGACAGATTGACATCGAGCGTCGCGTCGGGTTGCCAGCGCAGCTGCGCGCGCACCGACTGCATATTCTGGTCCTCTTCGTCGCCGCCGCGCAGATTCTTCGCATAGCCGTCGTGCTTGCGCGAACTAGCCGTCAGGCCGAGGCTGACGGTGTCCGACACCGGGCCGCGCATCGACGCCGCGACGTCGATCCGGTCATAGTTGCCGTAGCTCGCCTCGAAGCGCCCTTCGAACGTGTCGCCGGGCTTCTTGGTCACATAGTTGATCAGGCCGCCGACGACGCTCTTGCCGAAACGGAGCGCCTGCGGCCCCTTGAGCACCTCGACGCGCTCGAGGTCATAGAGGTCGAGCAGCGAGCCGGTGCCGCGCGACAGATAGACGCCGTCGACGAAGATGCCGACCGCCGCGTCGGCGCCGGCGCCCTGGATGTCCGAACCGATGCCGCGGATGAACAGTTCGGTATCGACCGCGCGCTCGGCGCTGAGCTTGAGCCCCGGAATGCGGTAGGCGACTTCGGAGAAATCCTTGATGCCGGCTTGTTCGAGCGCGGCGCTGCTGAACGCCTGGACCGAAATCGGAACGTCCTGCAGGCTTTCGGCGCGCTTGCGCGCGGTGACGACGATCTCGTCGCCCGGTGCGGCCGCGGCAGCCTCGTTCGGGGCCGCCTGCGCAAAGGCCGTGCCCGGCGCCGCGAGGCCCGCTACGGTCGCGAGAAGCGCCCAGCGCAGATTTCGAGTGGATGTCATTGCAGCTTACCTCCCCAGCGGCCGGACCCCTCATCCTCGCTCGGGAAGGTGCCCAACCGGCATTGTTGTGTCGCAGGCTGCAAATTAGCGGCGTTCATATATCAACATAATAAATTATGCATGCCCCAATATTCCTTTTTGATTATATCCAAGATTCGACCAGCCAGCAGGCGACGCCGGCCGCGCCGCGAGCGATGGCGGTCGCGCGGTAGCTGCGCACGCGTCTGAACGGAGCGGACGATAGCCGGCGCGTGGATCCGCGCCGCGTCCCGTCAGAGTCCGTCGCCGGCCCGCTTCGAAGCGACGTCGGCGAGCGAGCCGAGCTTCGGCCCCTCGATCTGCTTCGGCGCGACGGGCGCCAGCGCCGCGCCCGGGCCGATCGCGGTCAGCGTGCGGATGCGCGCGCGGAAGGCCGCGAGTTCCTGGCCTTCGAGCTGTGCCTTGGTGACGAAGCTGACCGACATCGGGTTCACCGCATGGCCGTTGCGATAGACTTCGAAATGAAGATGCGGCCCGGTCGACAGGCCGGTCGAGCCGATATAGCCGATCACCTGCCCGCGCGCGACGCGCTGGCCCGTGCGCACCGCGATGCGGCTCATATGCCCATAGCCGGTGCCGGTGCCGCCGCCATGGTTGAGCTTGACGTAATTGCCGAAGCCGCCGGTGCGGCCGGCGACCGTCACCACGCCGTCGCTGACCGCATGGATGGGCGCGCCATAGCCGCCGCCGAAATCGACGCCGCTGTGCATGCGGCGATAGCCGAGGATCGGATGGCGCCGCACCCCGAAGGTCGAGGTGACGCGGCCGTTCGTCGGGCGCACCATGCCGCCGCGCCGTTCGCCGACGCCCGACGCCTCGAACCACTGGCTGCGCCCGTCCTTGGTCCATTCGAGCATCGACAGCTTCGGCTTGCCGCCGCGGATCAGCCCGGCATAGAGCAGCCGGCCCGTCTCGCTTTCGCCCGTTTCGGCGCGGCGATGGTCGACGATGATGTCATATTCGTCCGAGGCGCGCAGGTCGCTGCCGACCGAGATCTGCTTGCCGATCACGCGCAGATAGGCCTGGATCGCCTCCGGCGGCGCGCCCGCCGCGCGCGCCGAACGATAGAGGCTGTCGCCGACCCGTCCGCGGATGCGCAGCGGCGTCGCGTCGACGGCGATCGGGATGCGGCGCATCACCATCCGCCCGTCGATCCGCTCCATCTCGATACGAAGGTCGAAGCGTGCGCGCATCGCCAGCGCCTCGACCGGGCGCGGCATGGTGCGCGCCGCGCGGCGTCCCAGGATCAGGTCGATGCGCGTGCCCGGCGCGATGTCGGACAGCGGCACGGCGCCCGAAACCTGCTGCGCGATGGCCTGCGCCTCCACGCCGCCGACGCCCGAGCGTTCGAGCAGGCGGGCGAAGCTGTCGCCGCGGCCGAGCGTCGCGGCCAACTCGATCTGCGGCCGTTCGGGCGTCTGGGTCAGCGGGCGCACCGCGTCGGTCGCGGCCATGTGGCGGCCCGTGTCGGCGCCGAGCGCGAGCGGCACGATCATCTGCGCGCGCGCCTCGTTGAAATCGGCGGCGTCGAGCGCGGGCGCGCCGCCGATCTCCAGCGGCTTGATGCCGGGAAAGGTCGCGATGGCGCTGCCGCACAGCAGCGTCAGCGTCACCAGCCCGCGCCACCATTCGGCCGAGCCGATATTGGCGCCCAGATCGGGAACGAGGTCAAGACCGGCGAGACGATCGCGCCACGAGAGTGCCGGTTCGGGTTCGAACCCCGCGGGCCGCAGCGGAACGGCCTGCGCCATGCTGAGCGCGGCCGCGTTGCCTGACATCCCGGCAATGGGTTCGTGGCGCTGGAACAAATAAACCCCCGCTCGACGGGCCTCCCGCGACCCGGCCGTCGATGATCTCGTCGGACCGAACGTCTGTAAACAAAGGTCGTTAAAGTCAATTTAATGGCTTCCCCGCGGCTTTTGGCTTGCGGCGAGCCGTGGCCGAGGCGGGCTGTGGCGTGCCCGCCGGCGGAAAAGGCAGGCGAGAGGCGTATCGTGCGGCGATCGGCGGTTGCACCCGCGCGCGCGCCATGCCAGCGTGGCGCCAAGACGATGCCTTTCACCTCCTCCTCCATGGTCAAGGCCGTCCTTGGCCCCACCAACACCGGCAAGACCCATTTGGCGGTCGAACGCCTGACCGCCCATGTCAGCGGCATGATCGGCTTCCCGTTGCGCCTGCTCGCGCGCGAGGTCTATGACCGCGTCGCCGCGATCAAGGGACCTGCCGCGGTCGCGCTGGTCACCGGCGAGGAACGCATCTGGCCGCCCGAGGCGCGCTACGTGCTCGGCACGATGGAGGCGTTGCCGATCGAGCGCGACGTCGCCTTCGTCGGGATCGACGAGGCGCAGCTTGGCGCCGATCCCGAGCGCGGGCACGTCTTCACCGACCGGATGCTACGCGCGCGCGGCCGCGACGAGACGATGATTCTCGGCTCGGCCAGCCTCACCCCGCTGATCCGCGAACTGGTGCCCGAGGCCGAAATCGTCGGGCGGCCGCGTTTTTCGACGCTCAGCTATGCCGGCGCGATGAAGCTGTCGCGCCTTCCCAAGCGGTCGGCGATCGTCGCCTTCTCGGCCGAGGAAGTCTATGCGATCGCCGAGATGCTGCGCCGCTTCGCGGGCGGCGCGGCGGTGGTGATGGGCGCGCTGAGCCCGCGCACCCGCAACGCGCAGGTCGCGATGTTCGAGGCGGGCGAGGTCGACTATCTGGTCGCCACCGACGCGATCGGCATGGGGCTGAACCTCGACGTGCGCCACGTCGCCTTCGCCAGCCTGCAGAAATTCGACGGGCGACGCCTGCGCCGCCTGACCATCGCGGAGATGGCGCAGATCGCGGGTCGCGCCGGACGCCACCAGCAGGACGGCAGCTTCGGCACCATCGGCCTGCCGCAGGGCGGTATGACGCCCGAGGAAATCGCCGCGATCGAGGGGCATCATTTCCCGCCGCTGTCGAGCCTGTTCTGGCGCAACCCGCAGCCGCGCTTCGACACGCTCGACGGGCTGCTCGCCGACCTCGCCCAGTCCCCTGCCCACCCCGCGCTGCGCGCGGCGCCCGAAGCGGTGGACCTCGCCGTGCTGCGGCACCTGGCGGGCGATATCGAGGTCGCGGCGCGCGGCGGCGAGCCGCAGGCGGTCGAGCGATTGTGGGACGTCTGCGGCCTGCCCGATTTCGAGCAGCTCGGCGCCGAGCATCACAGCCGCACCGTGCTCCGCCTGTGGCAGTGGCGCACCAGCGGCGACGGCATGATCGACCCCGACTGGTTCGCGCGCCGGCTCGCGCGGCTCGACGATGCCGAGGGCGACATCGACCAGCTCGCAAGCCGCATCGCGGCGGTGCGCACGCTGTGCTTCATCGCCCAGCGCGGCGATTGGATCGCCGATGCGGCGGGGTGGACCGCGCAGACGCAGGCGCTCGAATCGCGATTGTCCGATGCGCTGCATGCGGCGCTGACGCAGCGCTTCGTCGACCGGCGGCTGGCGCTGCTGATCCGCGACGCCGGCCAGCGCCACGCCGCGCTGCCGGTCGCGGTTGGCGCCGACGGCACCGTCGCGGTCGACGGCGAAGCGCTGGGAACGCTGAACGGCTTCAGTTTCAAGGTCGACCCTGTCGCGCGCGCGAGCGACCACCGGCTGCTGCTCGCCGCCGCGGACAAGCATCTGCGCGGCGAGTTGGCGCGGCGCGCCGCGGCGCTGGCCGAGAGCGACGGCGGCGCGCTGGCGCTGGTCGGCGACGCGGGCGCGCCGCCGCGCCTCGCATGGCACGGCCAGACCATCGCGACGTTGGCGCGGGGAACGACGCTGGTGCAGCCGGCGATCCTTCTCGATGCGGCGCTGCGCCGGCTCGATCCGCCGCAGGTGCAGGCGATCGCCGAGCGGCTCCAGCGCTTCGTCGCCGAACAGATCGCACGCCACGCCGCGCCGCTCGCCGCGATGGGCGCGGCGGCGGGCGACCTCTTCACCCCGCCGCGGGTGCGCGCGCTGCTCGCGGCGCTGGTCGACGGCGGCGGCACGGCGCCGCGCGCTGCTGTCGAGGACCAGCTCGCGGCGATGACCGCGGACGAGCGGCCGCTGCTCCGCCGGCTCGGCCTCACCATCGGGTCGCTCGACCTGTTCCACCCGCAGCTCCTCAAGCCCGAGGCGGTGCGCTGGCGCGCCGCGCTGCTCGCCGCGCAGCAGGGCACGGCGATGCCCGCGCTGCCGCCGCACGGCGCGGTGCTGCAAAAGGGCGGCGACGAAGCGGGGCTGGCGGTGGCGGGCTTCCGCCGCTGCGCTTCGGGCTGGCTGCGCATCGACATGGCCGAGAAGCTGGCGCGGCAGGCGCATGCCGCGCGGATGCAGGCCGCCACGCCGCCGAGCGCGCCGGTCGCGGGTGGCGATCCGCATCACGCCGCGCAGCAGGAGGCGGGCGAAGAGAGCGAAGGCGATGGCGAAGGCGCCGCCGCCGCGCTGCCGCCGGGGTTTGCGATCGATCCGGCGCTCGCCACCTCGCTCGGCCTTGACGAGGAGGCACGGCGCGCGCTGCTCCAGAGTTTCGGCTTCCGCCCCGTCGGCGATCCCGCGCTTCAGCGCTGGCGCTGGGCGGGGCTCAAGCGCGCCGACAGGCGCCAGCGCCGCAAGCCGGAGCACCGCAAGCCGGAAAGGAAGGGCGCCCCGCAGCGGCAGGCCGGCGAAGCCGCGAAGGGGCGGCCACCCCGCCCCGCCAAGAAGGGACCGCGCCCGAAACCGGGGCAGGAAGCGCCGCGCACCCCGCGCCCCGAGCGGGCGCCGCGGCGCGGCCCGTCGCCGCACAGCCCCTTCGCGGGCCTCGCCGCGCTGCTGGCCGAGGGGCGCAAAGACTGATGGCGAGTCCGGGCGCCGCGGGCAGCATCCGGCTCGACAAGCTGCTCTGGTATCTGCGCTTCGCCCGCTCACGCAGCATCGCGCAGGCGATGGTCGCGGCAGGGCATATCCGCCTCGACGGCCGACGCGTCACCCGCGCCTCGGCCGCCGTCCATGCCGGCGCGACGCTGGTGCTGCCGGTGGGCGAGCGGATCGAGGTGATCCGGCTGCTGACCGTGCCGTCGCGGCGCGGCCCCGCCCCCGAAGCGCAATCCTGCTATGTCCGGCTGGAGGACAGGGGTTCGTCCGCCGCGAGCTGAACGGTCGGCGCCTCCCAGGAAGCACCGCGCGCGGCCGCCGATCGAGTGAGAGTGATTCGCAACTGTCGTCAGGCGTTGACGCGCCGCCGCCGCGCGGCATAGAGGCGAGGAATCGTTGCAGTCGAACGGCGCGCGCCGCGCCGCGATAAGGGAGCCGTTACCCATGACCTACGTCGTCACCGACGCTTGCATCCGTTGCAAATACATGGATTGCGTCGAGGTCTGTCCGGTCGACTGTTTCTACGAGGGCGAGAATATGCTCGTCATCAACCCGAACGAGTGCATCGACTGCGGCGTCTGCGAACCCGAATGTCCGGCCGAAGCGATCCTGCCCGATACCGAAAACGGCCTCGAACAGTGGCTGGAGCTCAACGCCAAGTTCAGCGCCGACTGGCCGAACATCACGACTAAGAAGGAAAGCCCCGCCGACGCCGACGAATGGAAGGGTGTCGACGGCAAGTTCGACAAATTCTTCTCGCCCGAGCCCGGCGAAGGCGACTGATTCGCACAGCGAAAAGACGAAGGAAGCGGGGCGGGCCACTCCCGCCCCTTTCTTTTTTGGCGGAGCAGCAGACGGCGGCTCATGTCGGCCGGTGGGCGACATTCTTCTCCCCTCCCGCTTGCGGGAGGGGAAACCAGTCCACCTTTTGCACGTTCATTCCACAGCCTGAGGTCGCCCCTCACATTCCCCCGATCCCAAACCGGCCGGCGCGATTGCCCTCTTGAAACCCTTCGCCTTGCCGCCGATGTAGGGACGCGGAGGGGTCAGCCCGCCGGTCCTCGGCGCGGCATCCCGGAAACATAGGATAGATTCGCATGATCGACCCGCTCGCCGCCCTTGTTCCCGTCGTCGTCGAACAGACGAGCCGCGGCGAACGCAGCTTCGACATCTTCTCCCGCCTGCTGCGCGAACGGATCGTCTTCGTCACCGGCGAGGTCGAGGACAATATGGCCTCGCTGATCGTCGCCCAGCTGCTGTTCCTCGAATCGGAAAATCCGAAGAAGGACATCTTCATGTACATCAACTCGCCGGGCGGGGTCGTCACGGCGGGCATGGCGATCCACGACACGATGCAATATATCCGCCCGCGCGTCGGCACCGTGTGCATCGGCCAGGCGGCGTCGATGGGCAGCTTCCTGCTCGCCGCGGGCGAGCCGGGCATGCGCGTCGCGCTGTCGAACGCACGCATCATGGTCCACCAGCCGTCGGGCGGCGCGCGCGGCATGGCGTCGGACATCGAGATCCAGGCCAAGGAAATCCTGCGCATCCGCAAGCGGATGAACGACCTCTACTCGCAATATACGGGCAAGCCGCTCAAGGACATCGAGAAGGCGATGGACCGCGACACCTTCCTCGAGGCCGAGGAAGCGAAGGCGTTCGGGCTCGTCGACCATGTCTACGACCGCCGCCCGGCGATGCCCGGCGACGAAGCGGCGAAGGATGTGAGTGAAGGGCCGACGCCCTGATCCGGAGCCTGATCCATCCCTTTGCCACCCCGGACTCGGTCCGGCACGACGAAGAGAGTGACATTCCGGTAACCGCATTTCTTGACGCCCGCTTGGCACCGCGATGCTAGGCGGAACATTGAACCCGCGTCACCCAATTGCCATATTGTAATTGGGTGGCCGCGGGCTAGGATAAGGACGGCAGCGCGCCTTTTGCGCCCGCCAGAGGAAGTTTTATGACCAAATTGAGCGGCTCGGACAGCAAGAGCACTCTCTACTGCTCCTTCTGCGGCAAGTCGCAGCATGAAGTCCGCAAGCTGATCGCCGGCCCCACGGTGTTCATCTGCGACGAATGCGTCGAACTGTGCAACGACATCATCCGCGAGGAGATCAAGGGCGGAGTCGCCGCGCGCAAGGACGGCGCGGTGCCGACGCCGCTGGAGATCTGCCAGCATCTCGACAATTATGTCATCGGCCAGAACACGGCCAAGCGCGTGCTGTCGGTCGCGGTGCACAACCATTACAAGCGCCTCGCGAACAGCGGCCGCGGCGACGATGTCGAACTGGCGAAGTCGAACATCCTGCTCGTCGGCCCGACCGGCAGCGGCAAGACGCTGCTCGCGCAGACGCTCGCGCGCTTCCTCGACGTGCCCTTCACCATGGCCGACGCGACGACGCTGACCGAGGCGGGCTATGTCGGCGAGGATGTCGAGAACATCATCCTCAAGCTGCTCCAGGCGTCGGACTACAACGTCGAAAAGGCGCAGCGCGGCATCGTCTATATCGACGAGATCGACAAGATCAGCCGCAAGGCCGAAAATCCGTCGATCACCCGCGACGTGTCGGGCGAGGGCGTGCAGCAGGCGCTGCTCAAGCTGATGGAAGGCACGACCGCGAGCGTCCCGCCGCAGGGCGGCCGCAAGCATCCGCAGCAGGAATTCCTGCAGGTCGACACGACCAACATCCTGTTCATCGCGGGCGGCGCCTTCGCCGGCCTCGAAAAGATCATCGGCGACCGCCTGCAGGGCAAGTCGATCGGCTTCGGCGCGCATGTCGCCGGCCCCGACGAACGCCGCGCGGGCGAGGTGCTCAAGCAGATCGAGCCGGCCGACCTCCTCAAGTTCGGCCTGATCCCCGAATTCGTCGGCCGCCTGCCGGTCATCGCGACGCTCGAGGACCTCGACGTCGATGCGCTGGTCAAGATTCTCGGCGAGCCCAAGAACGCGCTGGTCAAGCAGTACAAGAAGCTGTTCGACCTGGAGGAGGTCGGCCTGACCTTCACCGACGACGCGCTCGTCGCGATCGCGAAGAAGGCGATCGAGCGCAAGACGGGCGCGCGCGGGCTGCGCTCGATCGTCGAGGCGATCCTGCTCGACACGATGTTCGACCTGCCCGATCTGACCGACGTGGTCGAGATCGTCGTCGACAAGGATGTCGTCGAGGGCCGCAAGCAGCCGGTCCGAGTCTACGCCGACAAGGCGAAGGAAGCCGGCGACGCCGCCTGAGTCGCGGCGGCCAACTGGTTGCACCGCGAAACCATGTTGCATTGCAGCAACAGTTGTCGGAAAAAATGCCGCCGCGCCTGATCGCCGATCGGGCGCGGTGACGGAAAACCGGCCTTTTCCCTGACCATCCCCGACGGTTCACCGCTGTCGGCTTGCACTGTTATATTTGCTGTCACAATCGTGCCACATGCGGGCTTCAGGGGCGCTCGCAGGTTCGGCGCGCCCCATATTGCGCGCCTGCCGCAGCTACCAACTAGGGGACGTCCTGACATGAAACTTCGCTATTCGATCGCCGCAAGCCTGATGGCCATCAGCGCGGCCACCGTAATCGCGGCACCCGCCCAGGCCCAGCAAACGACATCTGCGGTCCGCGGCACCGTGGTGTCGGCTACGGGCCCGGTTGCCGGCGCCGATGTGACGGTGACGCACGTTCCGTCGGGGACGACGCAGCGCACCACCACCGATGGCAGCGGCAATTTCTCCGCCAACGGCCTTCGCGTGGGCGGCCCCTTCACGGTCGAGATTTCGGCCGGCGGCTTCGAACCGGTCCAGGTTACCGACCTGTTTCTCGAGGCCGGACAGCCGTTCCGCCTGCCGATCGAAATGCAGGAAGAGGCGATCGTCGTCACGGCGTCCGCCCTGCGCGGAACTGTCGCGACCTCGAACGGCCCGGTCACGGCGCTCGACCGCACGGCGATCGAAGGTGCGGCATCGCTCAACCGCGATATCCGCGACCTCGCGCGTCGCGACCCGCTCGTCAGCCTCGACCTGACCAACAGCCGCGCGATCGAGGTTGCGGGCAACAATGGTCGTCTCAACCGTTTCTCGGTCGATGGCGTGCAGTTCAGCGACGACTTCGGTCTCAACAACGGCGGTCTGCCGACCGCGCGCGGCCCCGTCCCCTTCGACGCGATCGAGCAGTTCTCGGTCAAGGTTGCCCCTTACGACATCGCCGAGGGCGATTTCCAGGGCGGCGCCGTCAACGTCGTGCTGCGGTCCGGCGGCAATCGGTTCCATGGCGGAGCCTTCTTCTCCTACACCGACGACAACCTCACCGGCAGCCGCAGCCGCGGCAACAACGTCACGCTCGACTTCGACAGCAAGCAATATGGCGGCTATCTGAGCGGGCCAATCATCAAGGACAAGCTGTTCTTCATGCTTGCCTATGAACGGACCAAGGAAAGCGACCCGTTCGACGATGGTTTCGGGCCCGGCTTTGCCAATCAGATTCCCGGTCTGACACAGGCGGTTGTCGACCTGGTCAGCCAGACGGCGCAGTCGCGTTACGGCTATGACACGCTGGGATTGTCGCCCAACGCGGTCGAATCGGACGAAAAGCTGATCGGCAAGCTCGACTGGAACATCAATGACAAGCACCGCGCCTCGCTGACCTATATCCGCAATGTCGGAACTCAGCAGTCGCAGCAGAACACCTTCACCAACCCGCCCTATTCGCTGGGCTTCCAGTCGAACGGCTACGAACTGGGCGAAGAAGTCAACACCGGCATCTTCGAACTGAACTCCAACTGGTCGAGCCGGTTCTCGACCCAGGTGCGCGTTTCCTACCGGGACTACAACCGGTCGCAGACGCCGTTCGGCAGTCGTGATTTCCCGCAGTTCGACGTCTGCACCGACGCCGTTTCGGGCGGATCGTCGTCGACGAGCTGCACCGGCACCAGCCTGGTGTTCGGACCCGATATCAGCCGTCATTCCAATGCGCTGAACACCGAAAATCTGTCGGTCGACTTCACCGCTCGGCTCGATGCGGGCGATCATGCGCTCCGTTTCCTCGCAGGCTATACCGACGTCACGGTATTCAATCTGTTCCTTCAGCGTTCGCTCGGCCATTTCTATTTCGACAGCATCGCCGATTTCCTGGCCGGCAATGTGTCGCGGCTGCGCTACGGCAACGCGGTTCCCAGCCTCGATCCGGACGACGCAGCGGCCCAGTTCGGCACGCAGAACTACACGATCGGCCTGCAGGACGACTGGCAGATCACACCCGATCTGACGCTGTCGGCAGGTGTGCGCTATGATCTGTTCGGCAATGACGCGCGTCCGCCGCTCAATCCGAACTTCCTCGCCCGCTACGGATATCACAATCGCGAGACGTTCAACGGGCGCAGCGTCGTGCAGCCGCGTGTCGGCTTCAACTGGAAACCGTCGGACCGCCTGATCGTTCGCGGCGGCGTCGGCATTTTTGCCGGCGGCACCCCCGACGTTTATCTCTCCAACGTCTTCTCCAATACCGGACAGTTGACCAACTCGATTGACATCCGGCCTTCCAATTGCGCGACATCGGCCACGTGCGACGCCCTGACGGGCATCACCAGCGGCGCGATCACGCAAAGCGTGAAGGACTATCTCGCCACCAACATCGGATCGCTGGCCGCCGCGCAGACCGACAATATCGACCCGAATCTGAAGCTGGCCCGAAAGCTCAAGACCTCGCTGCAGGTCGATTATGAAGCCGACCTCGGCACGCTGGGCGATGGCTGGCTGTTCGGCGCCCAGTTCCTGTACGACAAGAACATCTACGGCTATCAGTGGACCGACCTGCGTTCGGTCCCGACCGGAGCGGTTCTTCCCGACGGGCGCCCGGCCTATGGTCCCTTTGGCGGCAGCGCGACGACGAATCGCGACCTGCAACTCACCAACAGCAAGAAGGGGCGCGGTTATTTCGCCACGGCCCGCTTTGCCAAGAGCTGGGACTTCGGCCTGTCGATCGACGGCAGCTATACCTATTCGAACGTCAAGGATGTCGCGGCGATGACCTCGTCGACCTCGTCGTCGAACTATGGTAACAACATCTTCGTCGACCCGAACTTCGCCGCTTATGGCCGATCGCTCTACGAGTTCCGTCATCAGTGGAAATTCGGCTTTGATTTCAAGCGCGAATTCTTTGGCGACAATGAAACGCGCTTCAGCCTGTTCGGCGAATATCGCTCGGGCCGTCCGTACAGCGTGACAATGCTCGACAACAGCGGCGGCCGCGGCGCGGTCTTTGGCACCGTCGGCAATCTGGGAAGCATGGCGCTGTATGTTCCCAACCTGAACGACACCAGCAAGGTCGACTTCGACACGCCGGCGAGCGAGGCGAATTTCAACGCGCTGGTTTCGGCATTGGGCCTCGAAAAATATCGTGGCCGAATCGTGCCGAAGAACAGCCAGCGTTCGCCCGATTTCTTCAAGGTCGACCTGCACGTTAGCCAGGAAATCCCGGCTCTGGTCGGTAACGCCAAGTTCAAGCTGTTCGCCGATGTCGAAAATGTGCTGAACCTGATCGACAGCGACTGGGGCGCGCTACGCCAGGTGTCCTTCCCCTATGCGGCGTCTCTGGTCGAGGTGAGCTGCATCACGGATGGCGCCAACGCCTGCGCCAAATATCTCTATAGCGAAGTCGAAGCGCCCAACACGACGCTGGTCACGCGCCAGTCGCTTTATGGCGTCCGCGTCGGCGTGAAGGTCAACTTCTGATCCTTCGCCTCGAACGGAACAACAATGCGGCGCGGGAGGAAACTCCCGCGCCGTTTTCGTTGCAGAATGGGAAAACTCGTCGGAAGACCGGTCAATCGGTCGCGATGCGGCGGGCGGTGTCGGCGACCAGCGCGATCATGTTGGGAACGCCCTGGGTGCGGTTCGATGAGAGTTGGCGCGTCAGGTCGAAGGGGGCGAGACGGCCCGCGATGTCCATCGCCGCGACCTCGGCGGCCGGCCGGTCCTGCACCGCGGCGAGGACGAGCGCGACGATGCCCTTGGTGATCGCCGCGTTGCTGTCCGCGAGGAAATGCAGCCGTCCGTCGTCGCGCGGCACCGGATAGACCCAGACGCTCGCGCTGCACCCGCGCACCAGCGTCGCATCGGTCTTGAGTGCATCGGGCATCGGTTCAAGGGTACGGCCGAGGTCGATCAGCAGGCGATAGCGGTCGTCGCTGTCGAGGAAATCATACTCTTCGAAAATGTCGTCAAGGCTGCGCATGGTGCGCCAGTGACAGATTCGGGGTACGGATGGAAGGGGGCCGGCCCCCTCTTTTGCCGCCCCCGCCTGCGCGGGGACGACCTTTCCTTTTACAGGTCGACCCCCGCGGCGATCGCCTCGAGCTTGCGCAGCCGTTCCTTGAGGTCGGCGATCTCGATCCGCGAGCCGGCGTGCGGCACGGCGGGATCGTGCGCCGCCGACCGGCCGGCGGCAAGTTCCTCGCGCTTGAGGTCGATCCAGTCGCGCCAGCCGCGCAGCGCCGCGAGGCTGACGATGCCGAGCGCAGTCAGGGCAACGGCCGCGGTCACGAGGTTGGCGGCGAGATCGGAAGCAATGGTGGCCATGGTTCGGCTCCTTCTCTTCGTCCCGTTCAGGGATGCGAACGGTCGCGCAGCTTCTCGATCTCCTCGTCGAGGCTGGCGGCGCGGTTGGTGTCGGTGGCGATGCGTTCGAGGACCTGGATCCGCTCCTTGAGCTGGCGGATCTCGGCCTGGAGCGCCCTGGTTTCGGCATCGTTGCCGGCAGCGATATATTCGGCTCCGTGGGAATCGCGGCGCACGCCATATTTCGCGCGGAGGATGCTGCCGATGGTCACGATCAGAACGATGCCGATCACCATTTCAAAGGGGTTCATGGGGGAGATTCCTTTCGCCTGTCGGTCCGGTTGTCAGTCCGGTCGTCAATTCAGGGGCGCATCGCGCAGCTTGTCGATTTCCTGGGCGACATCGATGCCCCGGTCGGTGACGATCCGTTCGAGGACGCGCACCCGCGCCTCCAGCCGTTCGGTCTGCGCGGCATATTGCGCCGCCTTTTCGGCCGTCATCTCCGACTGTTTCTCGATCATCTTCTGCTGGTGCTTGGTCCAGATGAACAGACCACCGACAATGAACGGCGCGAGCGGGATCAGCGCATAGACCATATCTTCCATGTCCGCCTCCTCAGTTCGCCGGGCGCCGCAGCGCCTCGATCTCGTGGCTCAGCCGGTGGCCTTCGTCGGTGACGATCCGCTCGACCACTGCGAGCCGATCCTTGAGCGAGCCGAGCTCGGCGCGGAGCTGGGCGTTTTCCTGGCTCAGCAGCTTGATACGCTCCATCGCCTCGTCGCCGGTCTTGGGATAGACCGCCTGTCCCCAGGCGCCGTCGAGCGGATAGCCGTTCTTGATCCGCATCCAGGTGGTGACGACCCAGCCGGCGATACCGGCGACGCAGATGATCGCGAGGATCGGGCCGATGGCGTTGATGATACCGAGTTTGTCCATAATTCCTCTCCTCAGCGCAGCCGGTCGATCTGTTCGGCGAGCTGCGCCGCGCGGCCGTTCGCGTCGGTGGCGATGCGTTCGAGCACCGACACCCGCTCCTCCAGCCGCGTGATCTGGGCCGAAAGCTTGGCATTGTCGTCCGTCAGCAGCGCGATTTTTCGATCAGCGTGGGGGTCGGTTCGATGAACCGTGCCGCCCCATTCATTCTCGATCGGATAGCCGTGCCTCGCACGCACCCAGGTGGTGAACATCCATCCGGCGATCGAAAGGCCGACGATCGCGATGACGAAGGCGGGTCCTCCCCAGCTCATGATCTGTCTCCCTGTTGCCCGGTCCCGCTCAGCGCAGCGCGTCGATCTCGTCGGCGAGGCGGCGGTTGTGGCTGGTATAATATTGTTCGATGTCGGCGAGGCGGCGGTCGATGTCGCGGAAGCGCGAGCGGATGTCGCGCGTCGAGGCGCTGGGGTTCGAGCGCACGCCCTGCCAGAATTTCGCTTCCTCTGCCGAGCCATAGAGCGCAAGCGGTTTGGGCGTTCCCATCCAGGCGACCAGCCAGTAGGCGATCAGCGTCCAGGGGAAGCCGCCCATCAGCGTCAGCAGCACCGCGCCGACCCGGACCCAGAGGACGTCGATTCCGATATAGTCCGCGATCCCCGCACACACGCCGCTCCACTTGGCATGCTGTTTATCGAGATAGAATTTGGTGCGGCTGGCAGACATCTCAGTTCCTCCTGCTCATGTTTTCAAGCTGCGCCAGATCCTCGTCGCTGCGAACCGCGGGGCGGAAGTCGGGATGGTCGGCGCTGATGATCCGTTCGACGGTATGCAGACGATTCTCGAGCCGGCGGGCGGTGTCGTAGAGTTCGTCGAGCAGCTGCTCATCCTCTCCGGTCAGCGTCTTGGCCTGTTTCCACCGCGTGATGTAGTGGAGGATCAGCCAGGGCAGACCGAGGAAGAGGGTGCCGATGACGATCGGAACGATGATGATCTCTTCCATCGGTGCGGCTCCTTACTGCTTGCCCTGCGCCGCCTTGAGCGCGGCCAGTTCGTCGGCGACCTTGTCGGCGGCCTGCAGTTCGGCGATCTCTTCGTCGAGCGACTTCTTGTAGCCGAGACCCAGCGCCTCGGCGCGGCCTTCGGCTTCGTCGACGCGGCGTTCGAGGATCTCGAAGCGCGAGAAGGCGTCCTGGACGCGATCGCCATTGGTCATCTCGCGCAGGCGATAGCGGTTCTCCGCGCTTTCGAGGCGGTTGACGACGCTCGACTGGCGGGCCCGCGCCTCGCCTAGCTTCTTCTGGAGCTTGGCGATATCGGCTTCATAGCCCTTGAGCGCATCGTCGAGCACCGCGATCTCGCCTTTCAGCCGTTCGGCCATGTCGCCGGCCTTCTGCTTTTCGACGAGCGCGGCGGTGGCGAGGTCCTCGCGGTCCTTCGACAGCGCGAGTTCGGCCTTTTCCTTCCAGCTGTCCTGCAGGCTTTCGAGCTTGGCGATATGGCGGCGCATTTCCTTCTGGTCCGCGATGGTGCGGGCCGCAGAGGCGCGAACCTCGACCAGCGTCTCGTTCATCTCGAAGATGATCTGGCGGATCATCTTTTCGGGATCCTCCGCCCGGTCGAGCAGATCGGTGACGTTGGCGGCGATGATGTCGCGGGTCCGTGAGAAAATACCCATTTTACTACACTCCTGTCGAAACACGTCCGAGCCCTTGGCAGGGCCCTTTTGAATGCTGGTGCCGGGGCGGGGCAAGGGGGGAGAGAGCCCCGGCACCAGAGCCGGTCAGGCCATGCGGCCGACCGTCGGGGTCGATGCAGCCGCCGCCAGCATCGCGGTCGGGGTTCCGGCGGCGCTGGCAGCAATCCGAGGCTGGTCGAGCACGCCGACGAGAATGGCCAGCGCACCGACCGCGCTGAACGCGAAGGTAGCGGCCTGGGCAAGGGTCGTCTTCATGGATCGAACTTCCTCATTCTGCTGCTCCGGCACGACATGCGCCGGTTCGCCTTATTCTATGCAGAGGGCGTGCCAATTGCCCGAAAGCACCGGAAAAGCGCGCAACTTTACACTGAAATCGCCTTGCAAGCCGATTCCACTTGCCATTCAACGGGAAATTTTGCCAATAGTTGGGAATGGAGCGCGAAACGCAGTTCATCGGGCAATCGGCGGCCTTTCAGGATGCGGTCGACCGCGCGAGCCAGGCGGCGCTGCTCGACCGCCCGGTGCTGGTGATCGGCGAGCGCGGCACCGGCAAGGAACTGATCGCCGAACGCCTGCACCGCCTGTCGGCGCGCTGGGACAAGCCCTATGTGATCCTGAACTGCGCCGCGATGCCTGAGACGCTGATCGAGGCCGAACTGTTCGGACACGAGGCGGGCGCGTTCACCGGCGCAACACGCAGCCGCGCGGGCCGTTTCGAGGAAGCCGACGGCGGCACATTGTTCCTCGACGAACTGGCGACGATGTCGATGGCGGCGCAGGAGCGGTTGCTGCGCGCGGTCGAATATGGCGAGATCACGCGCGTCGGCGCGTCACGCCCGGTGCGCGTCGACGTCCGCATCGTCGCAGCGACCAACGAGCATCTGCCCGCGCTGGTCGAGGATAACCGCTTTCGCGCCGACCTGCTCGACCGGCTGTCGTTCGAGGTCATCACCCTGCCCCCGCTGCGCGCGCGCGAGGGCGATATCGAGGTGCTCGCGACCTATTTCGGGCAGCGCATGGCGGCGGTTCTCGGCTGGGAGGAATGGCCGGGCTTCGGCCCGCGCGCGCTCGCGGCGATGGAGGGGCACGACTGGCCGGGCAACGTCCGCGAACTGCGCAACGTCATCGAGCGCGCCATCTATCGCTGGGCAGACGCGACCCGTCCGGTCGACGCGCTGAGCTTCGACCCCTTCGCGAGCCCGTGGCAACCCACGGTGCAGCGCAAAGCCGCGGCGCCCGCCTCCGCGCCTTCGGCCGCAGCCAGCGAAGCCGCGCCGGCCGCGCCGCCCTCGGGCCCGGTCAGCGACCTGCGCGCCGCGGTCGACGGCTATGAAAGGCAGATCCTCGCCGAAACGATGGCGCGCTGCCGCTATAACCAGAAAGTCGCGGCCGAGGCGCTGGGACTCAGCTACGATCAGATTCGCCATGCGCTGAAGAAGCATGGGCTGAATCAATAACCTCGCCCCTTCCTTCGTCATGTCTAATATGTTTCGGCATCCATGGTTCCGACGATGGGCCCTGAAACGGCTTGGCCTGTAAGCCCCTCAGCTTGTTCCCCGGCGAAAGCCGGGTCCAGATGGCGTCGTGCTGCCCCGCATGGACCCCGGCTTTCGCCGGGGAACAGCTACGCGTCGGAACGGGAATAATTGCCAAGCAAGTCCGGGGTGACGATTTCCGGCAGGCTCGGCCTCCTATTGCGGCAATTGCCGCTCCAGCGCCTCGACCACCGCATCCTGCGTCGCCGCCATGTCGGCGAGGCGGTCGCGCAGCGCATAGATGTCGGGCAGACCGTCGATATCCTCGGCGACGCTGCGGTCGAGATAGAGCCGGTCGATGTCGGCGAGTGCGGCGGTGAGCGGCGCGCGCGTCGCCTGGAGGCGTGAGATCGCCTGCTGCGCGACGACCCAGCGTTCGCTGGCGACCGCGGCGCCCGAAGCGGCCGAGACGAGCGTCGCGGCGGTGCCGCGTTCGGCGGCGAAGGCCCTCTGCGCGGCGACGGCATCGGCATCCCATCGCGCGAGGCGGCCGGCGAGGTCGGCGGGCAACGGCCCCGGCGGGTCGACGACGACTACGGGTGGCGCGACGTCGAATCGTCCCTCAACCGGCCGCTTGGCCAGCGACGGCGCCCCGTCCCCGCCCGCGGCGGCGCAGGCCGAAAGCGACAGGGCGGCGGCGATCGCCAGTGGACGGGAAAGCGGGATGCGCGTCATCGCCGCCCCTGATATGGGGGCCGGCGCGGGGCGGCAAGCCGAATCGGAATGCGCACCCATCGGGATTCCGCGAACGGCGGCGAAATCGCCGAAAAGCCCGGAAACATGCGGTTGACAGAAAGCCCCGGTCCCGCTAGTGGCGCGGTCTTTCCCGCATGCCGGAAAGTTCGCCTGCTTCGGCGGGCGGTCGGCAGCGCGGGCGATTTAGTTTTTGATTGGATGGAAGACCATGTTCGCAATCGTGCGCACGGGCGGCAAACAATATCGCGTCGCCGCTGGAGACAAGATCGCCGTCGAGAAGATCGAGGGCGCGGCCGGTGACACCGTGTCGCTGGGCGACATCCTGCTGGCCGGCGACGGCGGCGAGGTGAAGGACGCCGAGGGACTGACCGTCTCTGCCGAGATCATCGCCCAGACGCGCGGCGAGAAGGTCATCGTCTTCAAGAAGCGCCGCCGGCACAATTACCGCCGCCGCAACGGCCACCGCCAGTCGCTGACGCTGCTGCGCATCCTGTCGGTCGGCGAAGCCAAGAAGGCCGCCCCGAAGAAGGAAGCGGCGCCGAAGGAAGACGCCGCCCCGGCCGCCGAAGCCAAGGCTGCGCCCGTCGAGAAGAAGGCTGCAGCGCCGAAGAAGGCCGCCGCGCCCAAGGCCGAAGCCACCGAGAAGAAGCCCGCCGCCAAGAAAGCGGCCCCGAAGAAGGACGCCTGAGCGCGCTCGTCCGCGGCTCGGCAGAAGTAAGGAGCATCAGTCATGGCACATAAGAAGGCAGGCGGTTCGTCGCGCAACGGCCGCGACTCGCAATCCAAGCGCCTTGGCGTGAAGAAGTTCGGCGGTCAGGAAGTGATCGGCGGCAACATCATCGTGCGCCAGCGCGGCACCAAGGTCTATCCGGGCGTCAACGTCGGCATCGGCAAGGACCACACGCTGTTCGCGACCGCGGACGGCCGCGTCCGATTCCACGACGGCAAGCTCGGCCGCAAATATGTGTCGGTCGACTGTATGGCGGACGCCGCCGAATAAGGGACGATCCTGCCGCGGTCGTCCACCAAGGGACGACCCGGGACCGCCCTTTTCCGCCCGACGCGGAAAACCAGGTTCGAAAAGAGGGAGACGGGTCGCCCCGGTCTCCCTTTTTTCTCGCCCTTATTCCGTCGCTTGACGGACGGGCGCGAAAATCGGGCCGATCATCTCCCTCGCACATCGACTGTCGCCAAAGCGTCACCATCTGGCGCCAAGGCGACAGCCAAATGGGAGTGATGAGAATGTTTGCGCGTACCGATAGACTGTTGCTGCGGCCCGGCTGGCTGGAAGATGTCCCGGCGCTCGCCCGTGCGATCGGCGACGAGGCGGTGGTGCGGGGCCTCGCCCGCGCGCCCTGGCCCTATGGCGAAGCGGAGGCTTCAGCCTTCCTCGACCAGCCGACCGCCCCCGACCAGCCGCGCCTCCTGATCTTCGCGCGCACCGGCGCCGCGCCGCGCCTTGTCGGCGGCTGCGGCATCGCGCCCGGCCCCGACGATGGGCTCGAACTCGGATACTGGATCGCGCGGCCCTATTGGGGGCTTGGTTTCGCAACCGAGGCGGGGCGCCAGCTCGTCCGCATCGCCCATGCGATGAAGCTGCCCAAGCTGACCGCCGGCCATTTCGTCGACAACCCCGCGTCGGGCGCGGTGCTGCGCAAGCTGGGATTTCGGCCGACCGGTCGGGTCGTGCCGCGTCACAGCCTCGCGCGCGGGGGCGAAGCGCCCTGCGCGCTGTTCGAGCAGGGCGACGGTGACGGCAGCGATGCCGTCACCCCCATGCGCGGCCGCGTCGGTTTCGACGAGGATTTCCGCGGCGAGCTGCGCCTGATGGCGGCCTGATCCGCCGCCCCGGCCCTCAGGGCAGGAAGGGCGCCGTCACCGTGTCGGGCGCGCGGCCTTCGGGCCGCGATGCCTTGACCATGCGTGCGACCTCTTCGAGCAGGCGAGCATTTTCCATCACCACGCCGTCCTTGATCGTGTGGATGATGCCGGCGGTGCGGACCATCTGACCCGACGCATCGAGCGTGTTGGCGCCGAAACCGTAGAGGAAGGCCAGATTATAGGCCGGGTTGCGGTCGACGATCAGCAGGTCGGCCGCATAACCCGGACGCACCAGGCCCAGCTTCGCCTCGCGCAGCGTCTCCGCGCTGTTCAGCGTCGCGGCCTTCAGTACCTCGTAATTGTGCAGCCCCGCCTCGCGCAGCAGTTCGAGTTCGCGGACGTTGGAGAAGCCGGGGGTCGCCCAGATATAGCTGTCGTCGGTGCCATAGGCGACGCGGCCGCCTTCCTTGTTGAAGGCATAGATCAGCCGGCCCCACAGGTCGTAGGCCTTGCTCCACGCCGCCTCGTCTTCCGACGACCAGTCCCAGAAATAGCCGCCGTGCAGGTTGCGGTTGGGGAGGAACTTCTCCCACAGCAGCTGATGCGTATATTTCTCGTGCCACGGCAGCCCCTGCGCGCGCAGGATGTCGCGGTTGGCCTCGTAGACCACGCGCGTCGGCAGCATGGTCACGCCGGTTTCGGCGAGTTCCTTTGCCACCTCGGTCAGCAGGCGGGTGCGCGCGGGCTCGCGGTCGGCCTCGGTCCAGACCATGCCGGCGTGGCGAAAGCGGTGGCTCTCGTCATCGTAATTATAGTCGCGAGGGAAATCCTGCACCGTGCGGTCGAGCGCGGATTCGGCATAGCCATAATGATGCTCGATCATCGTGACTCCCAGCTTCGCGGCGGTCAGCGCGTCGACGACGGCGGTAGTCGCGGGCGGCAGATGGACCGAGGTGATCCCGCCTGCGGCATAGACGGCCTTGCACACCGCGCCGAAAAGCTCGCGGTTCCAGGCGATCGGCCCGACGCTGACGACATGCGCGCCCTTCGCGGCGATCTCGCGCGCGATGCGCGGCGCCTGCGACGGGTCCTCCTGCTCCTCGCGCGTGTAACCGGGCAGATTGCCCCACGTCCAATAGGGGTAGAGGCGCGGCGCGAGGATGCGGTTGGCGGCCGACAGGCGCTGCTGCTCGAGCGCGTGCGGCATGCCGCGGTCGGGCACCATCACTTCCGAGGTCACGCCGTGGGCAAGCTTCAGATAATGGTTGTAGGCCATCGGAAGCGGATCTTCGCGGATGTGCATATGCAGATCGATCATGCCGGGCATGACGAACTTGCCTGTCGCGTCGATGACCCGGTCACCGGTAGGCCGGGAACTCGCGCCGCGACGGCCGAGCGTCACCGGGTCGAGCGCGATCATCTCCGCGATCCGGTTGCCCTCGATCACGATGTCGTAGGGACCGGCCGCCGGTCCGCCATGTCCCGGAATCACCATCGCATTGAGGATAACGAGGCGGCGATAGGGACCCGCCGCCAGATCGCCATGAGCCTGCGCCGGCGCGACAGTTGCCGACGGAACGACCGCCGCACCCACGGGAAGCGCGGTGCCCGATGCGAGCATCGCCACGCCCGCCGCCAAGCCCATCGCCTTCTTCATCATCCTGCGCATACCATCCTCCCTCGTCATCCCGTCGTTATTGTTCGAAAGCCCGGTCCGTCCGGGCCGCCCGTCATCCCCGACCGGCCGCCGCAAAGCGCGCGCCGCGCTCGTCCACCTGATCCGCCGCACCGTGCCCGAAGGCCGCGGGCTGCCAATCCTCGTCGTCGTCCTTCGCGCCCGACAGGCTCGGCAACAGGAAGGCGTCGGCGAGCGCCGCCCGGTCGAGCCCGCCGCCAGCGGCCGGGAACTTCGCGCCGAACCCTTCGATTCCTTCGGCCGCGGCGAGGATACGCGTCCGCAACCGCTCCCCGAGCGACTGGCGGACCGGCTGGCCGGCGAGGATCTTGATCCAGCTGTTCCAGCTGATGCCGATGCGGCACATGATGTCGGCCTGGCCGCCGGCGAGGGGGACGATGTCCTCGACCAGCATGGGATTGATGATGCACATGCGTTGCTTGTGCTGCTTCACCTCGATACTCCTTTTCCTGCGACCATCGGTAGGGCGGCCGCGCAGCCGGCGCGGCGTGGGCCGGGCGGCCCGAACCCGATCGAATGGCGACTCCTGCGTCCCGAACCGGTCACATCTCCAATATAGCGGCATAACGTCGAATTTACTTGGAATTTTCGGTACATTATACGATGATCATCCGGATAATTCCGCATTATCCGGAGAATAATCGATGCTGAATGACGCCGACCGCCGCATTCTCAAGGTCATCCAGGCCGAAGGCCGAATCACCAACCAGGAACTGGCGAACCGGTGCGGCCTGTCGCCGTCGGCCTGTTTCGACCGGCTGAAGCGACTGCGCGAACAGGGTTATATCCTGGGTTTCCATGCCCTGCTCAACCCGACCAAGCTCGACCGCGCGCTGCTGATCTTCATCGAGGTGCTGATGGACCGCACGACGGGCGACGTGTTTCAGGAGTTCGCGGCGTCGGTTTCGGTGATGCCGGAAATCCTCGAATGCCACATGGTGGCCGGCGGTTTCGACTATCTGATCAAGGTGCGCGTGCGCGACATGGAGGCGTATCGTGCCTTCCTGGCCGACACGCTGGTGCACATGCCCGGCGTGCGCGAGACGCGCACCTATGCGGTGCTGGAAGAGGTCAAGAATTCGGCCAGCCTGCCGCTGTGACCACCGCGCCCTGGCGGACGGGGGGCGGACGCCCGGCGCGCGCATCCGTCCCCTTCCCTATTGCCCGGCCAGGCGGCTCTTGCGCGCGCCATAGGCCAGATAGACGCCGGCGCCGATCAGGTTCCAGATCAGGAACCGGCCCTGTGTGACCGCCGGCAG
Organism: Sphingopyxis sp. 550B; assembly: GCF_057401805.1. Classification (NCBI taxonomy): domain Bacteria; kingdom Pseudomonadati; phylum Pseudomonadota; class Alphaproteobacteria; order Sphingomonadales; family Sphingopyxidaceae; genus Sphingopyxis; species Sphingopyxis sp. 550B. The sequence continues at coordinate 51,164 of NZ_CM171610.1, forward strand.
GCTGATGAACAGATAGAGGCAGCCGAAGATCGCAACCAGCCCGACGACCCAGGGCATCGGTGCGCGGAACTGCCGCGGCAGGTCGGGTCGGCGCACGCGCAGCACAATCAGGCACAGGCCGACGGCGACGAACGCGGCGAGCGTTCCCGCATTCGCCAGCTCGGCGATTTCCGCCAGCGGGAAGAAGCCCGCGATGCCCGACACGACGATCGCGGTGCCGATCGTCACCGCCACCGGCGTGCCCTTCGCATTCACCCGGCCGAGCCGTTCGGGCAGCATCCGATCGCGCGCCATGACGAAAAAGATGCGGCTCTGCCCGAACATGAAGGCCAGGATCACGGTCGGCAGCGCGACGACGGCCACCGCGCCGATCAGCGTCGCGACACCCGGATGGCCGAGTTGGCGCAGCACATAGGCGAGCGGCTCGCCCGAGCGCGAAAACTCCATGAACGGCATCGCACCGATCGCCGCCGCGGCGACCGCCATATAGACTAGTGTGCACACGACCATCGAGCCGATGATGCCGATGGTCAGGTCGCGCGCGGGATTCTTCGTCTCCTCCGCCGCGGTCGACACCGCGTCGAAGCCATAGAAGGCGAAGAAGATGATCGCGGCCGCCGCCATCACGCCGCGCACCTGCCCGTCCACCTCATGCGCGGCGAAGCCATAGGGCATGAAGGGCTGGAAATTGCCGGCGTCGAATGCCTTCATCGCCAGCACCACGAAGGCCGCGAGCGCCGCGATCTTGAGCACGACGAGCGCCATGTTGAGCGTGGCGCTTTCGCGCGTGCCGACCAGCAGCATTCCCGCCACCGCCGCGACGATCAGGATCGCCGGCAGATTGATGATCCCGCCGGCATGCGGACCGGCGGCAAGCGCGAGCGGAACGTCGATCCCCGCCGCCTGCAGGAAGCCGACCGCATAGCCCGACCAGCCGACCGCGACCGCCGCGCAGACCACCGAATATTCGAGCACGAGGCTCCAGCCGATGACCCAGGCGACGCCTTCACCGATTACCGCGTAGCTGTATGTATAGGCGCTGCCCGACACGGGCATCAGCGTCGCAAGTTCGGCATAGGCGAGCGCGGCGCAGACGCAGACCAGCCCGGCGACGACAAAGGCGATGATGACAGCGGGCCCTGCCCGCTCCGCGCCGACGCCGATCAGCGTATAGATGCCGGTCCCGACGATGGCGCCGACGCCGAGGCCGATCAGATGCGGCCAGCTCAGCGTGCGATGGAGCCGCTGGGTCTCGCCGACCGCTCCGATCGTGTCGATCGCCTTTCGGCGGGTCAAAAAAGACATGAGGGTTCTCCCGCCCGGCCGCCGCAGCAACCGGGGTCAGGACCGGGGGCCGCCGGGACCCGGCCCTTCGCGGCAAGCGGAGGGCGGGACGCCGGCGGACCCTGCGGACCGGATGCTTACTGGCCGAGTTTCGCCTTTTCGGTTTCGACCATGGCGGCGACGTCGGCGAGCAGCTTCTTCGCGTCGTAGACGATGCCGTCCTTGATCGTGAACTTCACCCCGCCGACGACTTCCTGCCGGTTTGTTTCGGGATTCAGGCGCTGGAAGCCGGTGCCATAGAGCGTTTTCAGATTCTGGAGCGGGTTTTCGGGGACGATCACCAGATCGGCCAGCATCCCCGCACGCACCGCACCGATCGGCGGCGTTTCGCCGCGCGGTTCGTACAGCGTCTGGGCGCCCATCATCGTCGCGGCGCGCACGACCTCGAGCGGCGAGAAGCCCGCTTCACGCAGCAATTCCATTTCCTCGACATAGGCGAAGCCATAGACCTTCCAGATGAAGCCCGAATCGGTGCCGACCGTCACGCGCCCGCCCATATTCTTGTAATCGTTCATCAGCCGCATGAAGAGACCATAGAATTTCTTCCACGCGAACTCATTCTCGGTCGTCCAGTCATAGAAATAGGAGCCGTGATTGTCGCGGGTCGACTGGAAATAGTTCCAGAGCTGCGGCGTCGTATAGCGCGCGTGCCAGTCGGCGTTGCGGGCACGCATCAGGTCGCGCGATGCGGCATAGATGTTGAAGGTCGGGTCGAAGGTGACGTGGTTCGCCTTCTGCGCGTCCAGATATTCCTGCCACTGCTTGGAACCCGGGCCATAGACCTGATTCCAGATTTCGGCGACCTCGCCGAAGCGATGCTGTTCGTTGTTATAGTCGTAGCCCGACGGGAAATCCTGGATCGCCCGCCCCTTGAGCAGCGATTCCATGTGCCCGTAATAGTGGGTGACGGTGTTCAGTCCCGCCTCACCCGCCTGACGGGCGTTGAAATTGGCGACGCCGATCTGGCTGAGATGCGCGGTCGTCCCCAGCCCCATCTTCTTCGCCTCGTCGAGCGCGGCCGAGAAGACGTCGGGGGTCTCATTCTCCCGGTTGAAGAACTTGATGCCGTCGATGTTGTTCTGCTTGGCCCAGCGCACCCACGCGCGCGCCTTTTCGGGCGTGTCGACGACGCCGCCCGACCAGCCGGCGCCCAGCGTCTGATAGTTGAAGATGCGCGGCGCCACGATCTCGTTGCGCGCCGAGCGGTTCTTTTCATTGCTAGCGACCGCAGGTGCCGAAAGCGGCACGCCGCGCACCGTCGTCACGCCATGCGCAAGCCACAGCTTGTAGGCATAGCTGGCATCGGGCGCCTTGTCGGGTCCGGGCAGGTGGACGTGCATGTCCGTGAAGCCGGGCAAGACGTACATGCCGGCCGCGTCGATCTCGTAATCGGCGTCCTGCGCGATGCGGTTGCTGCCGGACGGAAGCCCCGGCCAGCCCGACTGGGAGATAGAGGTGATGCGATTGCCTTCGACAACGATGTCGAACCGGCTGCGCGGCGGTCCGCCGGTCCCGTCGATGATGGTGGCATTGCGGATCACCATCTTGCGGAAGGGACCGGCGCCTTCGCCGGCGCCGCGGGCGGGGGCCCCCGCGGTCACGGGAAAGGATGCCGCGGGCGCGGGGATCTTTTCATCGCCGCGCTGATGCGCGCCCGCCGGGGCGGCGAGCAGCAGCGCCGCGAGCGCGATCTTCGTGAATTTCCGTTTCATATATTCTGTTCCCCCTGTCGGTACAGATGCTTCAAATACGAACGATCGACCATTGTTTGCCGGCGGGCGCAAGCCCCCTGTCGATCGCGGTCCCGATTCTTCCTTCCGCCATGGCGGAAAAATGGGACGGCCCGCCGTGGGCCGTCCCCCTTTCGGTTCAGGGCAGCGGAACGCCTTCTTCGGGCAATCCCATCCGCTGTTTTTCGGCCTTCACCATCTCAGCCACATCGGCGAGCAGCTTCTTCGCGTCATAGACGATGCCGTCCTTGATCGTGTAGCTGACCCCGCCGACGCGTTCGAGCCGCTGCGTCTGCTCGTTGAGGCGCAGCGCGCCGGTGCCGTAGAGCGTCTTGAAGTTCTGGAGCGGGTTTTCCTTCACCAGCACCATGTCGGCGAGCTTGCCGACGCGCACCGTGCCGATCGGCGGCGCCACGATGCCCTTGGGCTCATAGAGCGTCAGTGCGCCGTTCAACGTCGCGGCCTGCACGACCTGGCTGGGGTTGAAGCCGGCCTCCTGCAACAGCTCCAGTTCCTCGATGAAGCCGAAGCCATAGGTCTTGAAGATGAAGCCCGAGTCCGACCCCGCGGTGACGCGGCCGCCGATATTCTTGTAGTCATTAATCAGCTGCATGAATTTCTTGTAGAAATTCCGCCAGCGCACTTCCCGCTCGGTCGTCCAGTCGAAGAAGTAGGAGCCGTGATTCTCCCGCGACGACTGGAAGAAGCCCCAGAGCTGCGGCATCGTATAGCGCGCGTGCCAGTCGGCGTTGCGCGCATGCATCAGATCGCGCGACGCGGCATAGATCGTCATCGTCGGATCGAAGGTGACGCCATTCGCCTTCTGGCTTTCCAGATATTCCTTCCACTCGGGGGTTCCCGGATTGAAGCTTTCGCGCGCCAGATTGGCGACGTCGCCGAAGCGGTGCTGCTCGTCCATGAAATTATAGTCGGGCGCCCAGTCCTGCACCGGCCCGTTCTTGAGCAAGGATTCGAAATGGCCGTAGAAGTGAGTCACGGTGCCTAGGCCGGTGGCGCCGGCGTGTTTTGCGTCCATCCTCCCGACGCCGATCTGCGACAGGTGCGCGACGGTGCCGATCTGCTGCTTCTTCGCTTCGTCGAAGATCGCCTCCAGCACCTCGGGCGGCTGGTTGGCGTCGGCGCCCAGCTTGATGCCGTCGATCCCGGCCTTCGCCGCCCAGCGCACCCATTCGCGCGCCTTTTCGGGCGTGTTCGTCAGACCGCCGGTCCAGCCGCGCCCCATGCCCGGCCGATGATAGGAAAAGATGCGCGGCGCGACGATCTCGTTGCGCGCCGAGCGCGCCCGCTCGCTGAGCGAAATCTCGAACGGCGCGAGGTCGACGCCACGAACCGAGGTCACGCCGTGCGCGAGCCACAGCTTGTAGGAATAGCTGAGGTCGGGCGCCTTGTCGTCGCTCGACCCGTGGACGTGCATGTCGATGAAGCCCGGCAGCATGAACATGCCGGTCGCGTCGAGCTCATAATCGGCATCGCGCGGCGCGCGGCCGTCGACGAGCGGCAGCCCCGGCGTACCGGCGGCCTCGATCGAGGTGATGATGTTGTTCTCGACCACCACGTCGACCGGGCCGCGCGGCGGCGCACCGCTGCCGTCGATCAGCGTGACGCCGCGGATGACCATCTTGCGGAACGGCCCGGCGCCCTCGCCCGGCTGGCGCGCGGGGGCGGGAACGGCACCCGCACGCGGCTTCGTCGCCTGCGCTGCGGGGCTGGCGGTCTGCGCCAGCCCGGACACCGCCGGAATGGCGCAAAGCAGCCCGGCCGCCCCGGCCATCAGAACGCGTCGTGTCGTCGATCCCAGTTTTTTCCCCAGTTTTTTCATTGACCCTCTCCCGTTGGAAGCCCCTGAACCGATACCGTCGTGGGAGGGCGGGCGCACCGGCAGGAGCTCCCCGGCGCGCCCGCCGTCCCGTCAGCGGAACCGCTTCGTCAGATTGAGGCCGATGGTGCGCGGCGGCGCGCCATGGGTGACCGTCAGCCCGCCGGTGTTCCCGCTGCTCGACTTGGTCGTGACCGCCTCGGCATTGAAGATGTTGTTCACATAGAGGTGCGCGCTCCAGTCGCCGTCGGGCGCCTGGATACCGAACCGCGCATTGAACAGGGTGTAGTCGTCGACCTTGCGGCGATAGGCGTCGGTCTTTGCCAGCGTCGAGTAGGACGAGCCGGCATAGGTGCCGTCGAACCGGACCAGCCCTTCGAGGGTGCTGCTGAGCGACCACAGATATTCGGCCGAGGCGCTGACGTTCCACTTGGGAACGAACGGCAGCCTGTCGCCCTTGCGGCCCGCCGCGATGACGATGGTGCTGACCTGATCCTCCGACAGCTTGGCGTCGGTATAGCCGACGTTGGCGATCAGCGAGAGACCGCCGACCGGCGACGCGTTGAGTTCCGCCTCGAGCCCCTTGATGCGCGCCGCGCCGACGTTCGAGATCAAGCCGAACACCGAGCCCGCGCCGGCGGTGCGCGCCGACACCTGCATGTTCGTCCAGTCGATCTGATAGCCCGTCAGGTTGAAGTAGACGCCGCTGATCGGCTGGCTCTTCAGGCCGAGTTCGTAGTTCCACAGGCTGTCGGCGGTATAGCCGGCGAGTGCGACCGGCAGACCGTTCGCCTGGTTGACGCCGCCCGGACGGAAGCCTTCGGCCGCTTGGGCATAGATCATCAGGTTGCGGCTGAACTCATAGGCGAGGTTGAACTTGAAGACGAAGCCGTTCTCCTTCGACCGCGCCTCTCGATAGGGGCTGGGCTTCGAGGCGTAGTGAATCTGCCCCTGATCGACGACGCCGCCGACCGTCTTGTCATATTCGTACCAGCGCGAACCGACGGTCGCGGTCAGTTTCTCGAAGAATTCATAGGACAGTTCGGCGAACAGCGCCTTCTGCTTCAGATGGTCGCTGATCGTGCGGTCGTAATAGATGTTCGCGGCCACGAAGGGCAGCAGCTGGCCGTTGCGCGGATCGGCGGCGAGCAGCGTCGAGCGCACCGTCGTCTTGCGATCCTCCATATAGCCGCCGACGGTCCAGTTGAACGGGCCGCCGTCGGTCGAGCTCACGCGGATCTCGTTCGACCAGTTGCGCACGCTCTGCGGCTGATACAGGCTCGAATAGAGGATCGTGTTGGTGAGATCGAGATAGGAAGCGAGTTCGGTCGCCGAGCAGGTCAGCGCGGTGTTGCCGAGCAGATATTGCGCGCAGCCGGCCGCCGTGGCGCGGCCGTTGAAATTGTCGCTGACGTCGCCGACGGTGATCTTGTCGCGGTCGAAATAGGTCGACACCGCGGTCAGCGCCACCGGCCCGAAGTCGTACCGCAGCGTGCCGCTGTAGATACGGTTCGTGTCGTAGTTGCCCGATTCGGACCGCGCGCTGGTGACGTGCCGCTGGCCGGTTTCGTAGAACCAGCGCGACGCATCGGTCGACACCTTCGAATAATAGGCGCCGAGGTCGATCGTCAGCTCGTCGGTCGGCGTGAAACGCAGCAACGCGCGGCCGCCGAGGGCATAGCCGTCGTTGATGTTCCTGGTGCCGTAAAAATTATTGTCGATGTAGCCGGCGAACTGCTGATAGCTGCCGACGACGCGCAGCGCGAGCTTGTCGGTCGCGATCGGCAGGTTGATCATGCCGTCGACCGAGGCGCCCGGGCTGCCGCCCTTCACCGCCGACAGATTCACCGACCCCGCGCCTTCGAGCGTGTCGGTCTTCGGCTTTTCATAGATGATGCGGACGGTGCCGCCCATCGAACCCGAGCCGTAGAGCGTGCCCTGCGGGCCACGCAGCACCTCGGCGCGTTCGACGTCGAAGACGCGGAAGTCGGGGGTGCTGCCCGCGGCGTCGCTCGACGTGCCGACCGATCCCGATACCGGCGATTCGTCGTAATAGATGCCCACCGTCGGTTCGCCCGCGCCAACGACGCCGCGCAGGATGACGCGCCGGTTGCCCGGGCCGTTGTCGACGATGCGCAGGCTGGGCGTGTCCGACGTCAGTTCGGTGAAGCTGGTGGTGCCCGCGCGCTCCAGCGAATCGCCCGTCACCGCCGAGATGGCGAGCGGCGTGTCCTGAAGGCGCGTGCCGCGCTTCAGCGCGGTCACAATGATTTCACCGCCCGTCGCCGCGCTCTGCGCGCTGTCGTTCTGCGTATCCTGTGCGGCCGTATCCTGTGCCATCGCCGGAGCGATTCCGGCGACGCCCATCGCCGAAACCATCAGTACGGCCCGTGTGAAACGGGCAACGCGACCAACGAAAATCTCACTGTCTCCCATGTTGCTAATCCCCTTTTTGCGAATTCCGACCGTGAATTCTTCAGTTATCGGATGCTATCATCGGGGTTTCCGAAGGTGCGTGGTATTTTCATCCGAAATCCGGATTTAATTCTCCGTTTTACGTGAAATTCGTCAATTCTTCGGGTCTGTTGGAAAATTTCCCGATAGATCATCATGATTCCGCCCTGACGGAGCGCCCCGCTCCGTCACCAGTATGGGCAGACGGCCGATATCCGTGCCAAACCGGGGCGGAATCGCTCCTCTCGGCCGTCGTGAGGACGACTCGAAAGCGGCCCGAGTTGCGAGTCCGCGGCGGCGACAAGGGCGCCGCGCCTTGCTAGGCTATCGCCGGACGGTCGAATCGCGCCGAGCGGGGTCGAGCGGTTGCGCAGTCAGGGGAGACACAGGGGCGTGGACATTCCGGACGATATTTTCACCGAGCCCGATCCGATCGACGCCGACACGCTGGCGCATCTGGGGCCGCTGCGCCGGCTGGCGGGCATTTGGGAAGGGCATCGCGGGGTCGACCTCAACCCCAAGGCCGAGGGACCCGAGCGGAAATCCTATTACGAGCGCATCGAGATGCAGCCGATCGACCCGCAGACCAACGGGCCGCAGCTCTTCTACGGCTTGCGCTATCATGTGCACATCAACACGCCCGACGAGGACATCGCCTTCCACGACCAGGTCGGCTATTGGCTGTGGGAGCCGGCGACAGGCCTTATCCTGCAGACCGTGGCGATCCCGCGCGGGCAGGTGGCGATCGCAGCGGGACACGCCACGCCGCAGGCGACGAAGCTGGTCCTGACCGCGGAACGCGGGCGGACCGACTATGGCATCTGTTCGACCACCTTCCTCGAACTCGCGTTCCGGACCGACAGCTATCGCATCGAGGTGAGCTTCCACCGCGACGGATCGTGGAGCTACATATCCGACACGAGCCTGATGGTGCGCGGACGCGATGTCGCGTTCCAGCACCGCGACCGGAACAGGCTGACCAAGATCGCCGAACCCGACCTCAACCCCTGGGCCAGGACCGTCAGGGACCCAAAGGCGGCCGCCGCGCCGCAACGGGCGGACTGACGCACGGTGGCGGCGGTCCTCCGAAGGATCGCCGCTTGGGTCAGGACCCTAGGTCCGCCGATACATCATCTGCCCCATCGTCCGCGACCGGCGCACCAGATAGCGCCCCGGCAGAATCAGGCCGGACCGCGCGCCGTCGCGCGTGACCATCATGCCGAACCGCGGAATCATCACGATCCGGGGCCGCCACTGGTAGACATCCCGATGAGCGCGTCGCCCGCCCATGACCTCTCTCCTCTCCTTGCCTTAAGCGCAAGGAAAGCGCGGGCCGGATCACGGCGCGAAACCGCGGCCCCGTCGGATCGGTGGGCGGTAGACGAAGTGATCGGCAGCGAAAACGACTCCGGAAAGCCCCGAGTAGCGGCGGCCGGGGCAAGGACGTTCATGACCCGTACGTAAGTTATTGAAAATTCTGAACTCGGAAGCGAACGACAATGTCCGCTTCGCGCTTCATCCCGGCTGTTTGCGTTGGCGTTACAGGTCATCTGAAACGGTTGCTTTGGGGAATATGTGTTCAAGTCCGTGGCTGGTCTTCGTCGGTGCAAGTGGGTCGACGCCGTCAGATGTCCGCACAATGTTGATCATCGCGTCCAAGGGAGTCGATCTGTCTTGCAAGCGCCGCGATGACGAGCGCAACATAGTCAGCCTTTCCTGCCGTGCGTGCGATGACCGGCAGGCCTGAGAGGAAGCCCGTCAGGCTCGAAATCATCAGCACCGCGCGCACCTGTGCCTCGGTCTCCGTCAGCTGCCCGCCCGTCGTCTGCACGATCAGATCGGTCGCAAGTTCGATGCCCGGGCGCCACAATTCGGCATAGAGAATCTCGAAGGCCGGACCGGGGCTTGCGATTTCGCGCTGGACGAACAGCGACGGATTCTGCGCCCCCGGGGTTGCGAGCAGGAAGCGCGCCAGCGCCGCAAACAGCCGCTTGAGCAGCGCGCGCGCTGCGTCGGGCGCCAGCGGTTCCTGCAGTGCGGCATAGGATGTCAGCGCCACGGCGCCCATGCCTTCGCGATAGCGCGCGACGATCGCGTGCGCGCAGGCGAGATAGAGGCCGCGCTTGTTGCCGAAATAATAGGTGAGCGCGGGCAGGTTCACGCCCGCCTCCCTGGCGATTTGCCGGGTCGTGACGCTGGCGAAGCCGCTGTTGCCGAACGCGGCGAGCGCGACGGCGAGGATGCGGGCGCGCGTCTCCTCGCCCTTGCGATAACCGTCGGAGGCGGTGCGGAGCGGGGTGGCCGGGGTTGCGGAGCGCGGCATCGGCGGTTCAATCCCTTTTGCTTGAATTTATATCAATTGATATATATGGCCGATGCCATCTCGTCGAGAGGGAGATGGATATTGATCACGCGCGCGACGCTCGACACTCTGTGGGCGAAGGTGGAATCGCAGCGGGATCGGGTGCCCGCGATGTACGGCAAGGTCGATTTCCGGGCCGTTCCCGAACGCTTCGCCGCGGCGCCGGGCGATCCGACCGCGCTGTCGGGCAAATATGACCGCGACCGCGATGCCCTGCTCGCCGATCCCGACCGGGTCGAATTCATCCGTGCCTATACGATGACCGGCGACGTGACCGCCGATGCCTATGCCGCGCTGATGCGCGAATACGGATTCCGCGCGCTGGTCGACATGCTGACGCGCGCCTGCGATGAAGGCGTCGAGAGCGTCCCGAGGGCACCGCCCGAACTGGTCGCCTTCATCCGCGACATGGAGCGGATTCCCGACTGGCTCGACATGAAGCTGGTCGAGGAAGGCGCGCGGATCGACCGCAATTCGGCTGCCAATTTCGGCCCGTTCATCATTCGCGGGGCCTTCATCGCGACCTTCATGAACAAATATGCCGCGCTGCCGATGGCGATCACCGGCACGCTGTCGAGCCAGACCGCGGCGCGCCGCGTCAAGGATACCGCGACATTCTTCACCACCTCGCTGCTGCCCGGCGCGCTCGAACGTCATGGTCCCGGCTTCAAGGCCGCGGCGATGGTGCGGCTGATGCATTCGATGGTGCGTGCGAACGTGCTGCGGCGCCCGGACGACTGGGACATGGACGTCTATGGCATTCCGATCCCGCAGGTCGACCAGATGCCGGCCGGGCTGATCTCGGTCTTCCTGCTGTCGTACAGGATGATCGAGGAGGGGCGTCACGAATTCACCCGCGCCGAGCGCGCGACGGTCGAACTGGCCCGCTATCGCTGTTTCCTGCTCGGCCTGCCCGAGGAACTGCTCGCCGACACGCCGCAGGGGATCGTCGACTTGATGAACGCGCGGAGCGGCACGCTCCGCAGCGGCTATGACGACAGCACCTGCGGCGAACTGCTGCGCGCGACGATGGCGGCGGACCTGCGCGCCGACGATTCGCTGCGCGCCCGCCTGCACGAGATCTTCGAGCGCGCCTTTGCCAAGCTCTTCTTCGTCAAGAGCTTCATGGGCGGCGACAAGGCGAAGGCCGCGGCGATCGGCGTCCATCTCACCGCCGGCGACGTCGCGCTGGCGGCAATCGCCGGGCTGTTCATCTATGCCCGGATTCGGCTTTATGCGCTGGCGGCCCATATTCCGGGATTGCGTACGGTCGCCGACCGGCGGCTGATCGCCAAGCTCAAGGCGCAACTCGTGAGCTATGGCCATGCCGAATTCACCACCGACGCCGCGCAATACCGCCCGTCAGTGCCGCCGGTGCCCGCCGAATAGGCCGGCGCGGCCGCGCTAGGCGGCCACCGGGGTGAGAGCCTCCATCATCCGCACCGCCGCACTGTCGAGCGGACGAATGCCGAGTTCGGCGCGAACGCGCTCGATCGGGTCGGCGATGCGCTGGTGCCACGGAACCGCGATCAGCTCCTTCGTCGCGCGTCCGTGGCGCCAGCCGTCGAACATCACGGTCAGCAGCATGTCCATCATCGCAGGTGCGTGGACCGCGGCCTTGGTCGCCACCGTCGCCAGGAAGCGCGTCGAATAATTCTGGCCGAACTGCGCCATCTGAAAGCCGGAGATCGCGACCTCGCCCGCCGGGGTGAAGCCGTATCCGGCGACCAGATGCCAGATGTCGTGGAGCTGGAGGATGCGCCGGTTGGTCCGGTTCTGCGCCGGGTAATCGCCCGGCAGGACGACGGTGTCGGCGTCGATCACCTCGATATCGTACCCGTTCGCATTCAGCATCGACAACAGATCATGCGCAAGGCTGTCGGCTGCATGGCTTTCCAGATCGGCGGTGGTCAGCCGCACCTCGGGCTGGGCGATCAGTTCGTGCACGCTGTCGAATTCGAGCAGCGCCGCCTCGCAGGCGTCGATCATCCGCTGGTCGTAGCGGCTGCCGAGCGCGACGACGGCGAGCGTCAGATCGAGTTCGCCCGCGGTCGGCGAGGGCGGCTCGGCAACGATCGCCCAATAATCGTCCCACAGCGCGCGCGGCAGCGCGATGCGCGGTTTGCCCTCGGTCGCCCACGGCAGCGCCGCCGCGATCTGCGTCGCGCGCGCGGCACCGTTGTCGCTCGCCGCCGTGGCGGCTGCGATGGCGTCGAAGATCGGCACCTGCGCGACGGGATCGACGAAGGCAGCGGTCGTCATCAGGGCAGCGAGGCCCAGTGCCGGCTCCTCCGCCAGCGGCGGACGGGCCGTCTCGACCCAGGTTTCGAATTCCTTGCGCATCGACGGTTCGATCATCGCCATTCATCTCCCGAATTTCATCGATCGATCGATTACACTATAAGAGTAGAATAATCAACTTATATAGCTGGCACTTCTTGCGGCATCGATTATAAGCGGCCCATGGACGAACCTACCAAAGTCAGTTTCCCGAGGCGCGCCGCGGCGAAGGCGCGGACGCGCCAACGTATCGAGGAAGCCGCGCGTCGCCTGTTCGTCACGCTCGGCTATGCCGATGCGACGATGGCTGCGATCGCCGAAGCCGCCGATATCCACATCACCACGCTGTTCACCCATTTCGCCTCGAAGCGCGATCTGGCCGCGGCGATCGCGGTAACTGCGGGCACCCGGTTCGAAGCGGTGGTCGCGACGCATCGCGCACAGGGGGTGCCGGTGCTCACCTTCTGGCGCAACCAGGTGGTCCGGCTCGCGCACGCCTATGAGCGCGATGGCGACGGCCAGATCAACCTCGGCCGCGCGCTCGCGGGCGAACCCGAACTGCTGCCGGTGTGGTATGGGCATCAGCGGCTCCAGATCGATCTGATGACCGACTATATCGCCGACGAGCTCGGCATCGATCCGACGGTCGACCGCCGCGCGCAAATGGTCGCCGCGATGCTTGTCGCGGGCGGGCGGATGGCGTTCGATGCCTGGATCGAAAGCGGCCGCGCGGGTGATCTGGTGGCCGAGAACGAACGCCTGCTCGAAGCGGCCGAGGCGGTGCTCGCCCGCGGCCTGCCACTAACCCGGCGCGACGGCATCTAGGGTCAGGACGCTAGCAAGGGTTCGACCGCAACGAGACCCGCGATCATTCCGCGGCAGCTTCGCCCAGTTGCCGGATATTTTCCAGATGGCGCGACCGGCTGATCGGATAATGGGCGAGGCAGAGGATTGCGATGGCGGTCGCGACCGACAGCGCCACGATATAGATGGTCGCCAGCCCGTGTAGCGCATCGGCACCGACCTGTCCCGGCCGGGCATTGTCGGGAAAACCGACGAAGGACAGCAGCAGCCCCGCGAGCATGATCCCCATGCCCGAAACCGCCTTGTTGACCATCGTCGCGGCCGAAAACAGCAGGCCTTCGGAGCGGCGGCCGGTCTCGAGCCGGATCTGGTCGGTCACGTCGGCGACCATCGACACCGCCAGGATGCCGCCCGCGACCGTCGTCATCATGCTGAAGGCGAATTGCCCCATCAGCAGCCACAGCAGCAGCGGATCGCCGTTGGCCGGAAACAGGCCGACAAGACGCAGGATCAGCGGGACGACACTCGATATCAGCGACAGGCCGAACATGAGCATCGCCGCCGGCTTTTTGCCGAAACGCGCCGACAACGGCAGCACGACGACGAAGGCGAGCAGAATGCCCGCAACCGCGGTCGATGCGACGGTGGCGATCTGACTGGCGCTGAGTTCCCAGAAATAGGTCGAGAAATAGACGCCCAGCGACAGGTTGAGTCCTGACGCCACGGCGAAGAACAGGCTGGCGAGCAGGATGGAGACATAGGCGGGGTGAACCAGTACGCCTAGCATCTCGCGCAGCATCCGTCCGACCGGAACCTTGACGACCGGTGGCGGCGGCGGGCGTTTCAGCACCTCCCTCTGCGTCCCCAGCGAGGAGACAAGGACCGACAGCAGCATGATCGCCGCCGCCGCCCAGGCATAGGTGACATAGCCGCCCGCGTTGAGATGGCCGACCGGCTGCGTCGGCGTCGGCCGCAGGAAATAGCCGAAGGTCACGACCGTCATCCCGATGCCGCCGCACACGCCGAAGAAATAGCGCGCGGCAACCAGCTTGGTGCGCTCGTCATAATCGCTGGTGAATTCGGCAAGCAGCGCGGTCGAGGGGATCTCATAAAGGCTGATCGAAAAGCGCACGAGGATGGCCGTGGTGACGAGCCAGGCGAACTGCGCGCCATGCGCCATCCCGGGCGGCGTCCACAGCAGCAGATAGAAAAGTGCGATGGGAAAAGCGGCGGCATACATGAAGGGGTGCCGGCGGCCCCAACGCGTCCGGACATTGTCCGAATATTGTCCGAGCAACGGATCGAACAGCGCGTCGGCGATCATCGCGATCATGATCGCCGTTCCCACCCAGGCCGCCGGAAGTCCGACGACCTGGTTGTAGAACAGCATCAGGAGCGCGTTGAAGCCATGGTCCTTGATGCCGAAGGCGATGGTGCCCGAACCATAGAGAAGCCGGGTCCTGAACGGCAGGGCATCGGCCGGACGTGCGTCGGTCCTGCTCACGCGAGCGGCCTATCGGAACCGGACTTCGAGCTGGAGGCCATAGGTTCGCGGCGGGGTCAGCGAATAGGATTGCGCAACCTCCAACGTCGGCGACGACGCGAGCAAATTGCCCTGCGCGCTGTCATATCCCTTGCTGTCGAACAGATTCTTGACGAAGGCAACGACGCGATAGCGATCGCCCGTACCGGTCCAGATCGCGCGCAAATCGACCTGATCCCAGGAAGGCATCCGGTTGTAGGGGCGATTGAAGATGTTGCTGTAGGCCGAACTGCGCAGCACATAGTTTCCCGACAGCGAAAGGGTGCCGGGTTCGAAGTCGATGCTGTACATCGCATTGAGCGCCAGCTTGTGGCGCGGCGTGTCGGACAGCCGCGCGCCCGCGACGCTTTGCGGCTGCTGGCCATTGACTGACGGTCCCGACGGCTGCGCGCCGGGCTGCACCGCCAGCGGGTCCTGCCCATCGACGAAGCAGCATCCGTCGCCGATCCGCGAATGGCCGTAGCCATAGTTGAACGACAGTTGCAGCGGATCGGCGGGCTGCCAGGCAAGTTCGAGCTCGGCACCATAGCTTTGCGAGCTTTTGAGGTTGAAGAACTGGGTGAGCTGCGCGCCGCCCGGCTGCGACACCGTCAACGGCACCTGAAGCCCCTGATAATCATAATAGAAGCCGGCCAGATTGACGCGCAGCCGCCGGCCGATTGCATGCTTGTAGCCCGCTTCGAAAGCGTCGACATGCTCCGCTCCGGTCTGCGGCAGCACCGAAATGCCGCCGGCGTTGAATCCGCCAGACTTGTAGCCGCGGCTGTAGCGGAGGAAGGCAAGCTGGTCGTCGCCGGGTTGCCATTCGACCGCAACGGTCCCGGTCAGCGCGTCCCAGCTGTTCGCCAGCCCGCGCCGCGCAATGCCCGTTGCGGGATCGATGGTCACGGCCGACGCGACCCCCGGTGCGGGGAGCGTGGAGATTTGCGACGCGGTGATGTCGAGCGCCGGAGTCGCCGAACCATAAAGGTCGGGCGAGAAGCCGCCGCAGCCGAAGCAGAGAATGCGGAAGGATTCGTCGCCGCTCTTCCTGTCATGCGTATAGCGCAACCCGGCCGTGATGCGCAGCGCGTCGGTGAAGCGATAGTCGACCTGACCAAAGACCGCCGACGATTTGGTGGTCAGCGTCGAGGCGGCATAGACGAAATCGCCGAGCGGGTTGGCGGGGCCGTTGGCCGGCGCGCGCAGTTGCAGCTGGTTGGGCGCGTTGAAGTGCGATTCCTGTGTCAGCGCCTCCTGATAATAATAGACGCCAGCGACCCATTGCAGCGGTCCGTCGGTGTTCGACGTCAGGTTGAGTTCGCCGCTGCCGAAGCTCTTGTCGTTGTGCAGATTGAGCTGCGTCGACGGAAAGGCGGTGAGCGGTGTGCAGCCGGGAATGAAGGCGCAGACGCCGCCGCCCGGGGCAAGCGGAAAAGCGTAGGAAATCACGCTCGTCCCATCGAGTTCGTATGTGTTGTCGATACGATATTTCTGATAGCCGCCGAGCAGGCGGACGTCGAAGGTCGGCAGCGACCATTTGATATCGCCCGTCGCGCCGAAATTGCCGCGCAGGCGCTCGGTCTGCGTCGTATCGGCGCTGAAGCGCCGGATGTCGGTCGCGCCGGGCGGCACCGGATCGGGATCGAGAGCGACGACGCCCGGAATCAGGTAGCCGAACGCCGCGCCCGGCGTGATCGCACCGGTCGGATAGGGAGCGAAGTCATAGGCGCCGATGCGGTTGAGCGGGTGCGGATTCAAGTCGCTTCGGCCCGAGAATATCTTGGCCCATGCCGTCACGTCGGATCCGAGGTCGGCCTCCAGCTGCAATTCGACATAGCGGCGCTCGCCGCGGCCGCCTTCGCTGATCCCGCCGGCCTCGTTCTTGAAATAGCCGCGTCCCTGCTTGTGGTATCCGCCCGCCAGCCGCGTGCGCAGCCCCCGGGTCAGCGCGCCCGATGCCGATGCCTCGATCGTATAGAGCCCATAATTGCCGACGGTGCCGCGCAGGTCGGCGCTGAAGTCCTCGGTCGGCCTTTTGGAAATCGCATTGATCGCGCCGCCGATCGAGTTGCGGCCATAAAGCGTGCCCTGCGGGCCGCGCAGCACTTCGATGCGATCGATGAAGAAATCGGACGCCGCGATCGAAGTGGTCGAGGCGTCATAGATGCCGTCCGTATAGGTCGAAACGCCGGGATCGCTGCCGTTGGTGTTGGTCTGGCGCCCGATGCCGCGGATGAACACGCGATCATTGCCCGCCGAATAGCTCAATCCGGGCGTGAAGTTGGCGAAATCCTGCAGCGTGTCGATACCGGCGAGCTGGCGCGCATCGGACGTATAGGCCGATATGGCCAGCGGGACTTCCTGCAGATTGGCCGTCCGCTTTTCGGCCGTGACGACGATTTCGGTCAGGCCCGGGCCGTCTTCCGCCACGGAAGGCCGGCTCCCGGCCGTCGTCGTACCCTGCGTCTGAGCCGCAGCCGGCATCGCCATGAATGCGACGCCCGCAAACATCCAAGATATATTTCGCATACCACGCCTCTCCCGCCGCCAGCGATCCTGCTGGTCGATTATTGGCGCGATGGGCCCGCTTCACCGGGTCCACGCTATGTACGGCGAAATGCCATTGCGGCATTCCCCGTCACCATCGTTATAGGTGTTTCATATATTAGTCTATAATAGTATATTTAACATCGCGATTTTATCGATGGGAGAGCCATTCCCGGCGCATTTGCGGGGATTGCCCGGCGATGGCAGGAGCATCTTATCTCATTGGAAAAGCAAGACGACATCGCCACGACGATTTCGATGTTCGCACATGTTGCAATGGCGTAATATATTTTTCTATGATGATAGAATCATCATGATCGGCTTGCCACGGCCGACACGACCATCGCCACGAAGCGGGCGAGGTATAGGGGAGACAGGAAATGAACGGAGTTTCGCGCGCGATGGATCGGCGGACGGTCTCGACGGGCATTGGCGAGGGCCAGGGCTGATGGCTTCCACCGCCCGGACGCTTGCCGAACTGAACGCGCGCGCCCTCCCCGACTGGTATCAGGACGCGAAGTTCGGGATTTTCATCCATTGGGGCGCGTTCGCCATCCCCGGCTTTGCCCCGCGCCTTGGTTCGATCGGCGAAGCCTTCGCCAGGGACTATGACCGGGCGGTCGCGATGGTGCCCTATACCGAATGGTATTGGAACGCGATCAAGGTTCCGGGAACGCCTTCTGCCGAATTCCACCGGGCGCATTATGGCGATGCGCCCTATGAGGATTTCAAGCAGCCGTTCGAGGCGGGACTCGACCATTGGGACCCCGCCGCCTGGGCGGAGGCGTTTCGCGACGCCGGCGCGCGTTATGTCGTGCTCGTCACCAAGCATCACGACGGGCTTTGCCTGTGGCCCAGCCGGATCGCGAACCCGCATCAGGCGGGATGGACGACCGGACGCGACATCGTCGGCGAGCTCGCCGCAGCGGTGCGCGCTGCCGGGCTCCGCTTCGGGGTCTATTATTCGGGCGGGATCGACTGGACCTTCAACCGGCGCCCGCTGCGAACGCTCGGCGACTTCATCGCTTCGACGCCCGGGGGCGACTATCCGGCCTATGCGATGGCGCAGGTGCGCGAACTGATCGACCGCTATGAACCGTCGGTGCTGTGGAACGACATCAGCTGGCCCACGCGGCCCGGGCCGCTGTACCGGCTGTTCGCCGACTATTATCGGGCGGTGCCCGACGGCGTGGTCAACGACCGCTGGGTGGCGGCCAGCCTGCAGCGCGACCTGCTGAAAATTCCGCTGGTGCGGCGCTATGTCGACCGGAAGATCAAGGCGGCGATCGCCAGGCAGGGTCCCGATGCATCACAGGGGATCATTCCGCCGGAAATTCCGCACAGCGATTTTCGGACGCCCGAATATGCAGCCTTCGCCGAAATCCAGGAGAAGAAATGGGAAGCGACACGGGGGATGAGTCACAGCTTCGGCTTCAACCGCAACGACGACGAAAGCGACTACGCCAGCGCCGATACGCTGCTCCACGATTTCATCAATGCCGTGTCACGCAACGGAAATCTGCTGCTGAACATCGGACCGCGCGCAACTGACGCGGGCATACCCGACGAACAGCTTCGTCGCCTGAAACGCTTCGGCGCATGGCTCCGCGCAAATGGCGACGCCATCTACGGCACGCGGCCATGGACGCAATCGGATGGCGAGACCGAATGCGGGCTTGCCGTCCGCTTCACCGCCGCACCGGGGCGCGTGAACCTGATCGTCAAGGGGCCGGTGGCCGACACGCGGCTGGTGATCAAGAATCTGGCCCTCTCGGGCAAGGGCGTCCGTCTCGGCGATGGCAGCCCGGTCGAGATCGAGGCGCGCGGCCCCGATCTGCAGCTGACCTTCGCTTCTTCCTGCGTCGACACTGTCGGCACGGCTGTTTCCGTCGCGGTTTAGGGTAGCAAGACGACCGAAGTCGTCACGGTCAGCGGCGGGCACCCGACGGCTTCTCCAAACGGTTTCACAAAGGGTGAAAAATCGTTGCGCACGTCAGGGCGCCGTGCGGCGCCGGTGTCGCCCCGGACTGACGGTGCCTTGTCACGGATTGTCGGTGGATTTATTTTTCTGGCCCAGGAATTCGACGATCCGGCGCATGGCCAATGTCGCCGGGAAATGAGGGTTGGTACAGATGGCGAATTTTCGCAGCGCCCAGGTCTCGTCCAGGTCGATCAAACGCAGTCCAAGCGAATAGGCCAGGTTGCGAGCGGCGACGACCGGCAGGATGCCGATCCCGAAACCGGATTGGACCATCCGGCAGACGCCATCGAAGCTGTCGACTTGCGCGCGGATCTGTAAAGGCATGCCGGTCGTGGTGGCAACCGATTGCAACAGGCGAGTCATCGATGCGTTATCCTCCAGCACGACGAAGCTTTCGTCATGGAGGTCAGCGAATTGCATCCTGTCGATACCTTCGCGAAAGTTGCTCGGCGCCACGATCGCGAGCCTGTCTTCCTTATATGGAACGGTGTCCAGACCGTCGGTAATCGTGCCCGCCATGACGATCCCGACGTCAGCCAGGCCTTCGCGGATAAGCGAAACGATGTTGCCGGTGTAGGCTTCGCGCAGATCCACTCGCGTGTCGGGATAGGTCGCCGCAAACCGTGACAGATCCTCCGGCAGAAACTGGGCGATCGCCGACGTGCACGCGTGGAGTTTGACGGTTCCGATGAGACCGCTGGCATAATCCACGAGATCGCGCGTTGCGATGTCGAGGCGCCTGAACACGTGGTGGGCATGGTCCAGCAGAACCCGGCCGGCCGATGTCGCCTCCACCCCGCGCCCGGTCCTGTCGAACAACCGCGCGCCATAATATTCTTCCAGGTTCTTGATCCGCCGGCTGGCCGCGGCGAGCGCGATGTTCATCTCGTTGGCGGCCTTGGAAATACTTCCGAGTTTCGCCGCCAGAACGAAGAGATTGAGCGATTCAAGATTTACCTGGTGTCGGCCACGCATCAACTTAGCCCGTCCGGTTGAGAACTTTGATACGCTCTATCATGGCAGGAAGCCAGGTGCACCTGCAACGCCAGGTTTCCCTGGAGGCGGGACGCCCCGATGGTGCGAACCGGGAATCAACATGCCGTCAGGAAGTCGAACCCTTGGCCGGGTCGTATACCTTGGCATTATAATCGACGTTCTTCGACATGATTCCGCGCGTATCGATGAGGGTGCCAAGCGTCTGCATGTTATGCGCGTGGCTGAGTTGATGATAGGCAAATGCAGTCTGCATCGCTCCGGCCCGTCCCTGCGCGTCTTGAGCCGCATTGACTGCCTCTTTGGCCAGCTTGAGAGCGAACAAGGGCTTCCTGGCTATTTTCCTCGCAAGTTCGAGAGTGAAGCTGTCGAGTTCGTTGCGGTCGACGACATGGTTGACCATGCCGAGCCGATGGGCGTCCCGGGCGCTCACGAACTCCGAAGTGAAGAGCATTTCTTTCGCCCGGCGTACGCCCAATTCCCATGGGTGCTGGAAAAACTCCGCGCCGCACACGCCCATCGCCACGGTGTTGTCTGCAAAAAGCGCGTTATCGGCCGCGATGATGATGTCGCACGGCCATATCAGCATGAGGCCGGCTGCGATCACGCGTCCCTGGACCTGTGCGATCACTGGCTTGGGAATGTTGCGCCACCTCTCCGACAAGCCCTGGTAGACTTCCTTCTCGCGCGCCATCACCCCTTCGCACCCCTCGCAGCCAAAGCCGGTCCAGGTCCCGACGACCTGATACTGTTCGAGGACCTCGGCGGCGTCGCGGTTCTTGAGGTCATGGCCGGACGAAAAGTCGTCGCCCACTCCGCCCAATATGATCACCTTGACCTCGTCATCCTGGACGGCACGGTCGAACGCATCGTTCAGTTCGTAAAGCAGACGGGTATTCTGCGCGTTTCGGGTCTCGGGTCGATTGAGCAGAATGCGCACGATCGCCGGGTCCGGCTGCTCGTACAGGATCGTGGTGAAGCTGTCTTGTGCGGGGGGCTTGAGAGGCATTGGAGATCCTTTGGGATTTCGACCGCGGTGACGCGGTCGGCAAGACGTCAGTGTTGATCCGGCGACAGCGGGAAGGCACCGGCCTCCACGCCGAAACATTCCTCGATATTCGCCCGCATCCGGCGCACGATGTCGATCTGCGCTTCGCCCTCGCGGGGGAACAGCTTTTCAATTTCTTCGAGAATGCCGGGGTGGCGATCGTTAACCGGTACGCCCAGGGCCAGCGCCCATTTCTCTATCTGGAAGATGAATTCCGGGCTGATCCGGGGCGGCATCTCGGCATTGGCACGATCGCGCATCGCTTCATCGAGAGACACGAATTGCACGCCGTGAGCCACGAAAGCGTCGAGGATACGCTCGAGGCATTCGCCAGCGATCGGGGTCCCGTGAATCAGCCAGACAAGCGCCACGTCGCGACCGAAAACAGCTCGTGCGTTGGCGGCGTGGATGCGCAGCTGGCGCAGCGCGCTTTCGACATAATCGTCGTGCAGCGCCGCCAGGTCGTCGGACCGTCCGTACTTGACGACGCGCGTGTGGGCGGCATGCCAGCGAAAGTCGTGAAAATTGGCGCTCACGGGGATCGGGAAGTAGCCGCTGTCGGCGACGAAATTCGTGATCTCGTCGCATTTGCACTGCGTATCGCCCCACATGTCCATGCAGAAACGAAAACAACGGCGCGGCGCTGCATCGATGTATCGCCCGATCAGCCGCTCCGAACGCTCGATATCTCGAGCGTAAGCGTCGGCCGCGAGCCAGTTTATGCTGGGATGGTGGTGGGTATGGTTCCCGACATGATGGCCACCCTCGACCCACAGGTCGAACACTTCCGACAGATCGGGATCGTCATCCAGCTTCAGGGTGTTGGAAAATTGATAGATCCCGGCAAGACGATGCGCGGCCAGTGCATTCATCAACGACCGGGCGGTGCCGCCGGCGGAATGGCCTGGAGCCATGCCTATATTGCGAAACAGCAGAAGATCGTCGACGGTCACCGCGACCTTGACGGGGCCGAGCGGCGATACGGGATGGTCTTTGCCGCCGTCGATGAGATTCATTCGCAATCTTCCTTTCCATCAGGCGACATTTCTGGCCCGACCTTTCCAGAATGGCGCCCGCAGGGCTTGCTTGTCCACCTTGCCCACCGCCGTCAGCGGTAGGGATCCGACGATATCGATCGTCTTGGGTGCATAGAGCGGGCCTTTGCGATCCCGAACATGACGTTGCAGCGCTTCCGCCGGAAGCTCGTGACCGGGACGGAGAATGATAAACGCGTGCACCGCCTCGCCCCAACTTTCGTGCGGCACCCCGATCACCGCGCAGGATGACACGTCGGGATGGCTGTTGAGCAGGTCCTCAACCTCGCGCGGATAGACGTTCGTCCCCCCGGTCACGATCATGTCTTTCTTGC
This sequence comes from Sphingopyxis sp. 550B, assembly GCF_057401805.1. Lineage (NCBI taxonomy): Bacteria > Pseudomonadati > Pseudomonadota > Alphaproteobacteria > Sphingomonadales > Sphingopyxidaceae > Sphingopyxis > Sphingopyxis sp. 550B. The sequence goes on from NZ_CM171610.1 coordinate 73,438, forward strand.
GATCGACAATCGAAAGGCGCCCGAACTCGTCGATAAAGCCGATATCGCCTGTGTGGAGCCAGCCATCGGCGAGGGCGACACCCGTTTCGTCCGGATTATCGAGGTAACCAGCCGTGACGGCGGGCCCGCGCACGCAGATTTCACCGACCTTGCCCGGATCGCTTTCATATTCGCCCGCATCGCTGGCGATGGCGAGTTGTACCGTGCTGACCGGCGTTCCACAGGCCTGGAGTGAGGCGGGGTCACCGCGGTCGTGATGCTCCTTCGACAGGATGGCAATAGGCGTGCATTCGGCTTGCGCATAGATTTGCGCAAAGACTGGTCCGACCAGATCCATCGCTTGGCCAAGCCGGTCGGGAGAGATGACGGACCCGGCATAGGCGATGAGTTCGAGGGACTGCAGGGCAGCGCGGTCCGGAGCGGCATCGAGCAGGCGATAGACCATCGTCGGAACCATGAGCGTCGCATTGATGCGTTCGCGTTCGACGATCCTGACGAATTCGTCCACGTCAAATTTCCTGGCAAGATGGATCGTGCCGCCACGCATGAGGGTCGGCAGGATGAGTTGGCCGCTGACATGACTTATCGGCGCGAGCGCCAGATAGCGCGGACAGTCAGGCATGCCGAGTTCGCCGTTCAGCGTGATGGACTGCATCGCAACCGATGCGCCGCTTTTCATCACGATCTTGCTGCGCCCGGTCGTGCCGCCGGTCAGGCTGAGGTTCACGATATCGCCGGATGAGGCAATATCTTGCGCCGGCACATCTGCACTTTCGTCGGCCAGGTGCATCAAATCATGACCGACCGTGGCGGCGCCAACGCTGAAAATCATCAGCCCGGGAACCCTGTCAGCCAGTTCGCGAGCGCGGGTGGCAAACGCGTCGGTGTCGATCACCAAAGCGACCGCGCCCAGTTCCGCAAGTTGATCGACGTGCAGGTCGAGCGCGCTTAGCGGATGGAGCCAGGTTGTGGCGATGCCCAGCCCTTGCGCGGCGACATTTGCACACCAAGGTTCCGGGCGGTTCTCGCTGAGAAAGGCAATCTTTGCGCCACGCCCGAAGCCATGAGCGCGAAAGACCGCCTGCTCGCCTGCGATCAAAGCGCTTACCTGACGATAGCTTAGCTGCGCGTCGCCCTGCCTGAACGCGATTCTCGCGGGGTATTTCGCCAAAGCACGCATGACGAGGGTGTAGAATGTCGGCAAGCTGTTCAGTTCCATCCGCCCCGTTCTCCTTTACGCAGTGGGCCCCGGCAGTCCGTCGAACCATAACCGGCGAGGCCGCGCGAATTTCGTATCCCGTTCGCGTGGGTTAGAATTCATACCTGAATTGCGCGCCGAACGTGCGGGGCGGGCTGACCGAGCCGTTGACCGGAGAGCCATACACCGCCGAACCGACGAGCCCGTTGGCACGCGTGACCTTGTCGGTGATATTACGCACGAAAACGCTTGCGATCCAACTCTGGCCGTCCGGGCGGTACGTCAGAAATGCGTTGGCCTTGACGTTGCCCGCCTGCCCGACGCGCGGATCGTTGAACGCCGTGAAATAGACCCGAGAGGTGTAATTCATTTCTCCGCGTGCGGTGAGCGAACCCGAGCCAAGGTCGAAACGATATTGCGCGCCGGCATTGACGGTCACTCGAGGTGCCTGTGTCAGGCGTTTGCCATCGAGATCCTGCTCTCCGAGCGCGGGACGACCCGGGTCGAGCGATTGAAAATCCTTGTAACGACTGTGCAGGTACGAGAGCGATCCATCGAACTGCAGCGCATCGGTAGGCAGCACCGTCAGTTCCAGTTCGCCGCCGTAGAGAACGGCCGAGGCGGCATTTTCGGTGACCACCGTGCTGTTGATGACCTTGGACACCTGCAGGTTGCTGTAATCATAGTAGAATCCCGCGAGGTTGGCCCTTATGGCGCGATCCAGCGCGGTCACTTTTATGCCCCCTTCATAGGCCCAGAGCTTCTCCGGCGCGAACGCGGGGCGATCAACCCCCAGGTTGAAGCCGCCGCTCTTGAACCCTTTCGACACGGTAGCGTAGAATAGTGCATCGGGCGTGGCCTGAAATTGCACGCCCAGCTTGGGAGTGAACGCCGTGTTCCTGGTCCTCGCCGACCGCGGGAAACCGGGGAGGGGTATCAACGAGGCGTTGGGATCGTAGGCGCGCGCGAAATCAAGCTGGAATATGTCGTCGATCGAGATATTCTCCCGATTGTAGCGTGCCCCCGCGATGATTTTCAGGCTATCGGTTACAGCAAGATCGAGCTGGCCGAAAACGGCCACCGCTTTGACGTGCGTATCGCCTGCGACGACGAAGCCATTCGTCATGAAGTCGGAGCCACCCGAGATCATGAGATTTCGTGTAGCCTGCGTACTGGCGTATATTTTCTCGTCGAAATAATAACCACCGACGAGCCAGTCGGTTTCTCCGATTTTCCCCGATAACTGTAGCTCCTGACTGATTTGGCGGGAGCGCTCTGCATTAATATAGTAGTTCAGAGGTATTTCGGTTTGATCCAGGTCGGAAATGAATTCGTATCGAGAATGCCTGTATCCCGTCAGGCTTTTGATCGTAATCTGATCGAGGTCGTAACTGATCGTTCCCGAAAAGCCATAAACCCGCTTGTCGTTCGTGGGATCGCGATCGCTGTTGATGTCGCGCAGGTTCCCGGCCGGCGTACCGCCGAGGGCGACGCCTGGTAGCGTGGTGCCGGGATTGTACAGGTCAAAATAGTGGATTCCGTACGAGTTGTCGCTCTCGCGATAGAAATCGCCCGTCAGGGTCATACTCAACCGCGAGGTCGGCTCGATCCTGATCGTGGCTCGCGCGCCGCGCTGGTTTGCGTCGTCGATGTCGGTACCCGTGTGGAGATTCTTGCCGTAGCCGCTACGATTGTTCGATACGACCGCCAGTCGGGCCTGCACACCTTCGGCCAGCGGTCCGCTTACCGCGGCCTGCAGCGAAACGGTGCCGTAATTCCCGACGGTCAGATCGGCATAGCCCGCCAGCGAATCCGTCGGTTGCCTGCTGATGACGTTAATCGAGCCGCCAGTTGCGTTGCGGCCATAAAGGGTACCCTGCGGTCCCCTCAGGACTTCGACGCGTTCGACATCAAAGAAGGACCCCAGCTGTGCGCCGGGACGGCTGACATAAACGCCATCGATGTGATATGCGATACGGGCTTCGGAACCGGGATTGATCGCGTCGAAACCGATGCCACGGATTGCGATACGCGCTGCGCCGCCATATGTCCCGAAGTTCACGCTCGGCGCAATCGTCATCAAATCGGCCACGCTGGTGACTTGCCGGTCGCGCAGGGCATCGCCGCTCAGGGCGGTGATCGCGATGGGAACGCGCTGGATGTTCTCCGATCGCTTTTGGGCCGTTACCACGATATCGCCCATCGGCGAATTCCCACTGTCGGCCTGTATGGAATTCGGCTTGGTTGCTGCGGCGTCCTCGGCCGGTTGCGGCTCGGCGGCCATGGCTGGCAAGGCAGTGCCGGCAAGTAGCAGGCCAGTCATAAATTTCTTCATTGGATGTTCCTCCCCTCGCATTCGTGCTCTCGTCCAATCGAAAGCCGAACGTCTGTCCAAATACTTCGTAGTCGCCCCGGACACCGGAATGCAGCCAGATTGCAGGGAAATCAGACTTCGCAAGATTCGAAATCCCATGCGATGCGCGGCCAGCACATTTCCGCGCCTGCCGTACAATCGCAGGAGCGGCATGATCGTCGACGATGGCGCCTCCCACCACTCCTGCCCGAGCAGCTGCAACGCGCAACCGGGGAGCGCATCGCTCGCCTATGCGATCATGCCGATTTCGCGCAGGATTTCATCGGTATGCTCGCCGACTGCAGGAATGGCGTCCATCCGCGCTTCGGCCTGACCGGGCGGCAAAAGCGCCGGGATCGGACCGACCGGACTTTCCACCGTTCGCCAACGGTCGCGTGCGATAAACTGCGGGTGCGCCCATAGCTCGGCCATGTCGTTGATGTTGGCATTGGCAATCCTGGCACGTTCGAGCCGCTCCAGGACCGTTTCGCGCGGAAGCTTCAGCAATACCGAGTTGATGATTTGTCCGAGTATTTCGCGGTTGTCATTTCGACAGGCGTTCGTGCAGAAACGAAGATCGGAGGCCAAGTCGGACCGTTCCAGCACGATGCGGCAGAAAGCCTCCCATTCACGCTCGTTCTGCACGCCAAACATGATGCTGCCGGTTGCCGTCCTGAAAGGCCCATACGGAAAAATCGTCGCATGTGAGGCGCCGACCCGCGGCGGTGGCGGGGCGCCATCGAACGAATAATAGAGCGGATACCCCATCCATTCGGCGCTGGCTTCCAGCATGGAAACATCGATATGACGGCCCTGCCCGGTACGTCCGCGCTCGATCAGCGCTGCCAGTATGCCCGAATAGGCATACATCCCGGCCGCGATGTCGGAAATGGAACAACCTGCCTTGCAAAGTTCTTCGGCAGAGCCCGTTACCGAAAGAAAACCACTCTCGCTTTGTATCAGCAGGTCATAGGCTTTCCTGCCATGATCCGGACCGTCATTCCCATAGCCCGAGATGTCGCATAAGATCAGCCGTGGATGGCTTTTTCGCAAGGTTTCTGCATCGAATCCCATCCGGGCCACCGCGCCCGGCGCCAGATTCTGCACGAACACATCAGCTCGATCGACCAACCGCATCAATGCCTCAAGACCTTCCTGAGACTTCAGGTTCAAAACGACGCTTTGTTTCGATCTGTTGCACCAGACGAAATGCGACGAAAGCCCGCGAACGCGCATATCATACTGGCGCGCGAAATCGCCCTCCGAGCGTTCCACCTTTATGACTCGCGCGCCGAGGTCGGCCAACTGACGCGTTGCGAAAGGCGCGGCAATCGCATGCTCCAGGCTAACCACGGTCAGTCCTTGCAATGGCAGCATGTCAGACGATCTCCCCGTGCGAAATCGTCGCCGGGACTGGTGATCCTGCTCCATTGCAAACTGCGAAAAGCGGGCGAAGAGCCGCCTGTCGAACTTCGAATTCCCTTTTGACTCGAGGCACGATCATCCCCCTTCCGCCTATGTTGAGCATCTTGATCCGATGGGGTCTCGCCTCTCGCCCGCTTTCGAACCAGACTCCTTATCGGCAAATCGGACTTCGCATTTGGCGAAATTGGAGTCATCGCAGGCGAGAAACAGCCGTATCCCATATCGTCGCCTGAGCGGAACGGCACGGACCCGATCGCGCATCGGCAACCGATCACTTGCTGCGATGGGCTCCGGCTACGACGACCAACCTTTCGAAATTGGCGAAGTCACACTTCGCTTGAATCGAGCTTGTGACTTACGCCACGGCCGTCGAGAAGCGGTTCCAAAGAGCGGCGTCTGTTGCTCATATGGATTTCGGCCGGTGGTCAGCCACGTGCAGCGCGAGAGGAATTTGGATGATCGCTGTCGATCTCACCCGTGATGGGCCTGCGCCGGGTGCGGGAACATCCGGCTCTCACCGCACGATCGCGCTATGCGGTTTGACGATGATCGTCGAAGGGTTTGACACCTATGCGATCGGGTATGTCGGGCCGGCGATCGCGAAAGAATGGGCAATGTCGCAGGTGCAGGTCGGCCTTGTCTATTCGATCGGGGTGGCGGCTTCGCTGGTCGGCTCGGTGGTCTTTGGCGGTCTGGCGGATCGCTTCGGGCGCCGGCGACTGCTGATAGGGGCCACCATCCTGTTCGGGATCGCCACGTTGCTGGGAGCGGTGGCCGGCGGAGTGGGTACGCTGATCGTCAGCCGTCTGTTGGCGGGGATCGGGCTGGGCGCCTCGATCCCTTGTGCATTGGCCCTGGCAACCGAGGCGGCGTCAGAACGACATCGCGCCAGCGTCCCCGTGCTGATGTCCGCAGCCATCGCCAGCGGCATGATTTTCTCCGGTCTGGCAGCCGCGCTGATCATGCCGGCATATGGATGGCGGGGCTTGATGGCAGCTGGCGGCATCATCCCGCTTTTATTGGTCGCACCGATGTATTGGGGCCTGATCGAGACCCGGCAAGCGGAAAGCGAGGAGGAGCAAGAAAAACCCTGGCGCATCTTAACGCAGCGTCCGATCGCGACTTTGGTGGCCGTGATGACGCTCGCGCTTTTCGGTACCTATCTCGTGGCGTTCTTCATGAGCTTTTGGTTGCCTTCGATGCTCACGCCGCTGACCGCCGATATCCAAGGCGTCGGTTTCGGTATGATGGTCATCAAGACCGCCAGCCTTTTGGGGTCGTTGACCGTCGCGGCGTTGATGGCTCGGGTCCAACCGGGCCGTCTGTTGCCGGCCACATTCCTTATCGGTGCCGTCGCGCTGGCACTGGGGCTGCGCGATCACGGAAATTTCACAACGACGGTCGCCGTCCTCGCGTTCATCAGTTTCTTCATCGATGGAGCGTTCAGCGGAATTATCGGGTTCGGTGCGTGGATATTTCCGAGCCGCATCCGCGCCACGGCAATTGGTGTCACGACCGGCATGGGCCGCTTTTCGGGCGGGACGCTCGGCCCCATGGCAGGCGGCATGATGCTCGATCGCGGCTTCGGCCTACCTGCGATTGCAACAATCGCCGCCATGCCTTTGCTGATGGCCGGCCTTCTGGTCGCAATCGCAGCCGGCATACACCGACGCGGAAATGCATGAGCACGAACATTGCCATTGTCGAAGCAAGCCCACGCGATGGAACGTGAGCTGCGGTGCTGCGATGGGTGGACCGCCGACGCGTATTGCCGTTGCGTTATTCGCCGCATTCGAAAGACGCGCAAGCGACCTCTCGTTCATTCTGGCTGATGGACGCAAGTCCATGCGCACCCCTTCATACGGCGAACTATTTCAGGCGCTGCGGAAGACCAGCGAATATCATCTGCACCTCCTGGACAGCCGCAGCGACGGCCTGGTTCGTCCGACCGGCTTCGTCGCGGAAGCGACGCGCCAGTGCGTTGTCCGGCACGATCCCGAGGCCGACCTCGTTGGCGACGAGGATGAGCTGGCCCCCGAACCGCCCAATGGCTTCGCAAAGCTCGCGCGTCGCGGCTTCGCAATCGGCCTCCGCCAGCATGAGGTTGGATATCCAGATGGTGAGGCAATCGACCAGGACGACGGCGTCCGCGTCATCGGCGGCGTCGAGCGCGGCGGCGAGATCATGCGGCGCCTCGACCGTTTGCCATCGTTCGTCTCTGTCCGCCCGGTGGCGCGCGATACGGTCGCGCATCTCCGCGTCATGGGCTTCCGCCGTGGCGATGAAGATGTGCCGGCCCGCGATCGCTTCGGCGCGCGCCTGCGCGTATCGGCTCTTTCCCGATCGCGCGCCGCCCAGCACGAAAAGGCTTCGTCCGGTCATGCGCTCCCCTTCCCCCTTCCCGCCGGCGCGAGCAAGCCGCCGACATCGCCATGCCGCGCATCGAAATCGGCACGATAGTCGCGACCGCTCGCCGTGACCCCGATGCGGCCCAGCAGCGCGCGGCGCAGGTCGACGGAGGCGAAGAGACCGTGCAGACAGGAACCCAGCACCGATTGACCGACGTCGGACCCGGTCGCTTGCAACATCACAGCACCCATTCGGCACCCCCCGCGAGAAGCCAGAGCAGCGCGCAGGCGCCGAGGTAGAGACGCAGCGCCCGGCGGATGTCGAGGCTCGACGGCGCGCGCGCTCCGTCGCCGATCCAGGGCTTGTCGTGCAGGACGCCGTCATAGGCGACCGGGCCCGCGAGGCGCAGCCCGAGCGCGCCCGCCATGGCCGCCTCCGACCATCCGGCGTTGGGCGAGGCGTGCTTACCGGCGTCGCGCCGCAGGATGCGCCAGCCGCCGCCGCCCGCGAGGCAGATCAGCAGCGCCGACAGGCGGGCGGGGATGAGGTTGAGCAGATCGTCGGCGCGCGCCGCCGCCCAGCCGAAGGCGCGCCAGCGTTCCTCGCGGTGGCCGATCAGGCTGTCGGCGGTGTTGACCGCCTTATAGGTCCAGGCCCCCGGCAGCCCCAGGACCAGCAGCCAGACGACGGGTGCGGTCACGCCGTCGCAAAAGCTTTCCGCAAGGCTTTCGATGGCGGCGCGCGAGATGCCGCCTTCGTCGAGTGCGGCGGTATCGCGGCCGACGATCGCGCCCACGGCGGCGCGGGCGGCGGGCAGACCTTCGCTATCGAGAGCATCGGCGACGGCGCGGACATGGTCGAACAGGCTGCGCTGCGCGATCGCCGGCCAGGCGAGCAGCGCCACGGCCGCCCACCCGAACGCGCCCAGCCGTTCGAGCAGCAGCGACTGGACGAGCCAGGCCGTCCCGCCGACCAGCCCGGCCAGCAGCAGGACGGTCAGCAGCCCCAGCAGGCGGCGCGTGCCGAAGCGTCGTTCCGGTCCGTTCCAACGCCTCTCGGCGGCGTCGATCAGCCGCGCGAACCATCCGACCGGATGCCCGGCCAGCCGGTAGAGGGTACGCGGCCAGCCCAGCGCGGCGTCGAGCCCCAGCGCCGCCAATGTGACCGGATCAGCCATCGGCGAGGGCGGCCTTCAGCCGCAGGAGCGCTGCGTCGTCCCCCGGAAGGCCGAAACGCAGCCATTGCGGCTGTTCCGCAAAGGGCCGCGTCAGGATGGCGCGGCGCGCCAGCCGTTCGAACAAGGCGCGCGCGTCGGCGGTCTCGACGAGCCGGAACAGCGGGCATGCACCGACCGGCATATATCCGGCCTCCCGCAACAGCGCATCGAGCGCGGCTGCCTGCTTCGGCAGGCGGCGGCGCGTGGCGGCAATCCAGTCCGCGTCGGCGTAGGCGGCGGCGCCGATGGCCACGGCGGCGGCGGACACCGACCAGGCGCCGAGCAGGGCGCGCAGATCGCGCAGGAACGGCTCCGGCCCCAGCACGAAGCCGAGCCGCACCCCGGCCAGCCCGAAGAATTTCCCGAAGGAGCGGAAGAGGATCAGGCGCGCGTCGTCGCCCACCGCCGGTGCGAGGCTCAGCGCGGGATCGACATCGGCGAAGGCTTCGTCGACCAGCAGCCAGCCCGTCCCGCCCCGGCTCGCGAGCAGGTCGCGAAGCGTCGCGGGCGTGACGGTCCGGCCGTCGGGATTGTTGGGATTGGCGAGGATGATGCTGCCGCCATGCCGCCCGATTGCGTCTGCACCCGTGGCCATTGCGTCCGGAATCATCTCGCCGTGCGTGCGATAGCCGGGTGCAGCGTATCGGGCCTCGCCGCCGATCAGCGCGCCGGCGAGGCGGAGGCCGATCTCGGTTCCCGGGACGGCGCAGACGTGGCGCGCGGCGACGCCGAAACAGGAGGCCGCCACGGCCTCCAGCCCGGCGATGGCGCCGCGTTCGGGGAGTCGCCGCCAGTCGATGTCCACGCGCTCCGTATCCGGCCAGGAATTGGGGTTGATCCCCGTCGACAAATCGATCCAGGGGTCGTCGCCCGAGCCGAACCGGCGCTTCGCGGCCGACAGGTCACCGCCGTGCCATGTCCACGGCTCGCTCATGCAACTTGCAGCCACAGCAGCGCCGCGAACAGCGACAGGCTTTCGGTCACTTCGATTCCGGCGCCATGGCCGTCGCCCGACACGCCGCCGATCGCGCGGCGCAGCCACCACCCCCAGCCGAGCAGGAAGAGGGGTGTAGCGAGAAGCGCGGGCGACCAGCAGGAAGCCGCCGCGAGCAGCGTGCCCCACAGCAGGAGATCGCCGATGCGGACGCCGCCGCGAAAGCGAGAACCCAGCCCCGCGTGAAGATCGGGCAGCCACCGCGACCAGACGAGCGGCCCGGTTCGCGCCGCGAAGGGGACGAGGGCGATGGCTAGGAAGGCCTGCGCCTCGATCAGGGCGTGGAGCAGAACCAGCTTGGCGACCAGTTGCAGGACGATCGCGACGACCGCGAAGCTGCCGACATGGGGATCGGACAGGACGGCGATTATGCGGTCGCGATCCTTGTGCGCCGCGCCGCGCGCATCGGCGATGTCGCCCAGCCCGTCGAGATGAAGCGCCCCGGTGACGCCCACCCACAGGAGCAGCGCGAGCAAGGCTCCCGACCAGCCGTCCAGCCTGGCGCCGCCCCATGCGGCCGCGGCGACGATCGCGCCGACGAGGAGCCCAACCGCCGGAAACCAGTGCATCGAGGCCGCGAATTCCGCGCTGGAAACGGCGGCCAGACGCGGCGTCGGCAACCGCGTCAGGAACTGGATGGCGATCAGCAGCCCCTTCATGGGCGCAGGCCGGTGATCTGCGCGACCGGCGCGTCGCCCGGCCACAGGCGCAGCGAGACGAGGACGCCATATGGCAGGTCGAACGACCATATCGAACGCCGTTCGAAGCCGCAGAGACCGTGCAGCGCCGCGCGGATCGCGCCGCCGTGCGTGACGATGAGCGTGGGGGCCGGTTCCAGCCCGGCGACGGCGCGCGACACGCGCGCGACGAGCGCCGACCAGCGTTCGCCGCCCGGCGGCGGGTTGGCGTCGGGATCGTCCCAGAAACGGGCCATGGCCTCGCGGTCGATCTCTTCGGCCGCGCGGCCGTCCCACGCGCCAAAATCGATTTCGCGCCAGCGGGGGTCGACGGCGAGCGGCCGGCCGATGGCCGCTCCGATTGCTTCGCCCGCCAGCCGGCAGCGCCGCAGGTCCGACGCGATCAGCCGTTCGGCGCCGACGGTGCGCGCCTGTGCGACGCAGGCGGCGATGCCCTCGGCCGTCGGCGCGCTGTCGGTCCGGCCCAGCAGCAGCCCCGGCCGCTCGGGCGCGCCATGGCGCAGCAAATGGAGCGCGAAGCCGGTCACAGCGATGCCGACACCGCGGCCTCGGCAAAGGTCGCCATCCGGTCGTGCGCGGCGAGTGCCGCGCGGACGACCCCGGTCGCCACCGCCGCCCCGCTCCCTTCGCCGAGCCGCATCCCGAGCGACAGCAGCGGATCGAGCCCAAGCTTTTCGAGCAGCAGCGCATGGCCCGGCTCGGCCGAGCAATGGCCCGCGATGCAATGGTCGGCGATCGCCGGATTGTCCGACGCCAGCGGCGCGATCGCCGCGCAGCAGATGAAGCCGTCGAGAAGGACGGGAACGCCCAATTGCCGCGCCCGCACCGCCGCGCCGGCGATCGCCGCCGTCTCGCGGCCGCCGACGCGGCGCAGCGTCTCGAACGCCGAACGCCCGGCATGGGCATGGACGGCGACCGCGCGCTCGACCACCTCGGCCTTGCGCGCCGCGCCCTGAGTATCGACGCCCGTGCCGGGGCCGACCCAGTCGGCGGCCGTGCCGCCGAAGCTGCGCGCGCATAGCGCGGCGGCAGCGGTCGAATTGGCGATTCCCATTTCACCCAGCACGATCATGTCGATCCCCTCGTCAACGACCGCCGCCCCGGCGTTGAGCGCGTCGAGGCATTCGGCCCGGGTCATCGCCGGCCCGGCCGTGAAGTCGGCGGTCGGCCGGTCGAGGTCGAGCGCGACGATCTGCAATTCCAGTCCGGCGGTAGTCGACAGCGCGTTGATCGCCGCGCCGCCCGCCTCGAAATTGGCGACCATCTGGGCCGTGACGGTTGAGGGAAAAGCGCTGACGCCGTGCACGGCGACGCCGTGATTGCCGGCGAAGACCGCAGCGCGCGCGCGGTCGAGGCGCGGGCGCTCGCGCGACTGCCAGCCGGCGAAGAAGATGGCGATGTCTTCCAGCCGCCCCAGCGATCCGGCCGGCTTGGTCAGCGTCATCTGGCGCGCGCGGGCAGCCTCTTGCGCTTCGCCGTCGATATTCCGCGGACGCGCCAGCGCGACCTCGAAATCCGCGATCGAGGCAAAGGCGGTCATTCGGCGACGAATCCCGGCGGCGGAACGCGGACGAGGAAATGTCCCTTCACGCCTTCCGGCCAGTCGGCATAAGCGACGCGGCCTTCGGCGCTGGCGGCATGATGCACGGCATAGTCGAGAATGGCGCGCGCCGCCGCTTCGTCCGGCGTGAAGCGGCCGAGCACATAGCCGACCTTCCCCGGCGCACGGATATGGACCGCGCAATATTCCTTGCAGGCGAACAGGCAGGGCATCTCCTCGACCGCGATCCGCGCATAGGCGGGCTCGCTGCGGGCAAGTCCGCGCAGCAGCCCGGCGAGCCGCGCCCCGCCGCGCACGCCCTCTTCATCCTCGCGCGCATCCTCGCCGTGACGGCAGGTGTTGCACACGATGACGGAGGGGCCGTCGGCGGCGGGGCGCAGCATCGTCACGCGGCCTGCGGTCTCGACACGTTCGCGGGCACGTCGAGGCTGAAGCCCGCGCGCGTCAGCAGGGCCTGCGCCGCCAGCAGTCCGGCGAAGATCGCGCCATAGCGCACGAACTGGCGCAGCAGCACTTCGCCCGAAAAGGCCGACCAGCCATGGTCGAGCAGCGCCACCCAAGCGAGAATGCCGAGTTTGAAGCCGACGAAGGCGGCGGTGTAGCTGGCGCTCATCCGCACGGCGGCGGGGCGGCTGCGCATCGAGCGCGCGACGGCCTCCGCCGACAGCAACGAGACTACCGCCGCCATGCCGAGCGCGAACGGCCACGCCGGGTTGCCCGTCTGATGCATGAAATAGGTCACGGCCTGCGCGGCGAACCAGGCAACGAACATCAGCATCAGTCCGATGCGACGCGGCACGTGCGTCGCGGCCAGCGCGGCCAGCGACGGAAAGGGCGTTGCACAGGCCAGAATCATCGAGGCGACGGTGCTCACCCCGGCCATGGTGCCGACCCAGACATTGCGTGCGAGAGCGGTAGAAGGCGTCTTCATATTCTTCTCCTCTGGCTGAAAATTCGGGCGCATCAGAAGCGTCCCCGGAAACCGGCGTAGATGGCGCGGCCTAGTGTGCCGTAACGGTAGGCCGTCATATAATTCTCATCGAAGATGTTCTCGGCACGCGCGAAGAAGCGGACATTCTCCGACAATCTGAATTCGGCGCGCAGGTCGATAAGCGTGTAATCGTCGAGGACGATGCTGTTCGACGCATTGTCGAAGCTCTTGCCGGACCAGCGCAATGCCGCTCCGACGTCGAGACCGAAGGGAAGAGCATAGCCGACCGACGCATTGGCCGCGTGGCGCGGACGGCGCGGCAGGTCCCTGCCGAAATTGGTCGCGCCCGGCGAACGATCCTCGGCCACGATCCAGCTATAATTGCCGTCGAGCGTCAGCGCGCCCAGCGTCAGCGCCGCCGTCGCCTCGATCCCATGCGCCTCGCCGCGCGCGACATTGGAATAATAGCCCGAACGGCGCGTGGAATCGCCAGGGACCAGGCAGAGCGGATTGGGCGTGGTGGGCGAGCAGGAATTGAAGATGATCTGCCCGGTCGTGGTGCGATCGAACCAGACCCCGCCAACCGTCAGAGCGCGGCCGAACAATTGCTGCTCGATCCCTGCTTCCCAGCCATGCGCTTCCTCCGGGTCGAGCGCGACATTCCCATATTCGCTGAACATCTGATACAGCGTCGGCGCCTTGAAGCCTTCGCCATAGCTCGCGCGCAGGATGGTCCCGGTCGGCAGCCGCCAGACACCGCCCGCCGCAAACAGTGTCTGCCCGCCGAAGCGGTCGTGATCGTCATGGCGGACGCCGCCGTTGATCGTCAGCCCGTCCAGGGGCTCGACGCTGAGCTGGCCATAAAGGCTCGTCACGTCCGCCTTGCCGATCGCGAAGTCGGGAAGGGGCGTTGCCAGCGAACCCGAAGGCGAACGGCTGCGGAACCTCGACCGTTCATTCTCGACGCCGAAGACCGCGCTGACGCCGCGCGTGACATCGATATTGCCCTGATATTCCCAGCGGCGATTCTCTCCCTTGGCCTGAAGGCTGACTGGACGAGCACGCAGCGGCCCGTAATTGCTGCGATCGGTGTCGGTGTAGGAATAGGAAATCCGGTTGCGGAAACGCCCATCCAACAGGTCGAAGTTGGCGCCGGCATAGCTCACGAATTCCTCGTTGAGCGCGTAGTCCGGTGTATCGCCGCTCGTCGAATCGAGATTGACGCGCGCCTTGGAATAATAGCCGCGCACTTCGACGCTGAGGTTCGAAGCCAGCGCCAGTTCGGCGCGGCCCGTCACGCTGCGGTTGCGATAGCCGTCGCGCTCGCCGCCGCCAAAGGCTGGGGCGATCGCCGAAATGCCGTCGGTGGTGAAGCTTTGCCCACCAATGCGCCAGCTCAGTGGGCCCGTGCGGCCGCCGATCGCGGCGCGCGCGCTGACCGTGTTGCGCGACCCGGCCTCGATGTCGAAGCTGCCTTCCAGCGGTTTTTCGGGGATGGCCGTGACGATATTGACAACGCCGCCGATCGCCTGGCTGCCCCACAGGATCGATTGCGGACCACGCAGGATTTCGATCCGCTCCATGTCGCCGACCAGCAGGTTGGCGAAATTATAGCCGCCGCCGGCCGCCGCCGGATCGTTGAGCTTCACGCCATCGATCACGACAACGGTATGATCGGACTCGGCGCCGCGGATGCGCAGCGATGTCGCGGTGCCATAGCCGCCGTTGCGCGAAACGGTGATGCCCGGCGTGCGCAGCAGCAACTCGGTCGCGCCGATGTCCTGCGACCGGTCGATCGCCGCCTTGTCGAGCACGGTGATCGTAGACGGCACCTCGTCGAGTGCGAGCGGCGCGCGCGTCGCGGTGACGACGATGCTGTCCTCTTCGGACGTCGCGGCGGCGTTGGCGGCTTCTGCGGCCGATACGGGAAAGCCGGCTGCAAGTGCCGCCAGTGAAATGGAACTTCGAACAATAACACGGAACATAGGGTACCCCATCGACAAGACCATTCGGTCGCTGGGTCGATGGCGGCCCACCCTGATAGGCGAACGACATCGGCCCGCGCGGCCGCGCGGTCACCTTTGTCGTCTGTCGGGTTCACCCCCGTCCGCCCGGCACACCCTGTCCGCGCGAAAGACGACGGCGACGGGCAGGTCTCCTGGCTCGCGGGTCGACGCCGGTCCGGGCCGCCTTCTCAGGACCGATGGTCCCAATGGCATATGGCCCGATGGCTCTCCGCTTACAGTTGCAGGGGCAGCAGGGGTTTCGCACCCCATTCCCTTTCAATCCCCTTTCGGGGAACCTGTCGCGGCCCGCTCGTTAGGCAAATCGCGTCAGGCGATCAAGTGAAAGAAGCTGCCCGTCACAAGACCGGCGCGATGCCCGGCGGGGCCGAGATCGCGACCCGCCGCGTCGGCAAGCCGGGCGAAGGGGGTGCCTTCGTTCGTCGATGTGATGGTCGCATGATGATATTCATGCCCCCACAGCGGCGTTTCGGCATCGGCGAAGCGCGTCGGCGCGAACAGCCGCGCCTGCCGATAGCCGAGCGACATCTTCCGTTTCGCGAAGCTGGTATCGACCGGCAGCAGCCTCGCCATCGGATGCACGATGCCGTCCGCATCCTCGATGCTGCGGCCGAGCAGCATATAGCCGCCGCATTCGCCATGCACCGGCGCGCGCGCCGCGAAGGCGCGCAACCCCGCCATGAAGCGCGCATTGCCCGCCAGCCTGCCCGCGTGCAGTTCGGGATAGCCGCCGGGCAGCCAGCAGGCGTCGCAGTCCATCGGCGGCGCCTCGTCGGCGAGCGGCGAGAAGCCGCAAATCTCCGCGCCCGCATCGCGCCACCACGACGCCAGATGCGGATAGAAGAAGGCGAAGGCATCGTCGGCGGCGAGGGCGATGCGCTGCCCCGGCGGACGCAGGCGCGGTCGGACGGGCAAGGCCGGAGAGGTCGCACGCGCTGCCGCGCGGATCGCGGCGAGGTCGCAATCGCGCGCGACGATGGCCGCGACCGCATCGATCCGCTCGTCCAGCGCGCCATCTTCGCGCGCCTGCACCAGCCCGAGGTGGCGAGAGGCGACCGCCAGCGCCGGATCGCGGCGGATCATGCCGAACAGCGGCAGGTCGAGCGCGTCGAATCCTTCGGCGATCATCGCGGCGTGACGGTCGCTCGCAACGCGGTTGACGATGACGCCGGCCACCGACGGCGCGCCGGGAAAGGTCGCGAAGCCATGCGCGATCGCCGCGACGCTCTGGCCCGCGCCCTCGGCATCGACGACGAGCAGGACCGGCCAATCCGTCAGCCGCGCGACCTCGGCCGCCGTGCTGCCCTGGCCCGCGCCATCGAACAATCCCATCGCGGCTTCGGCGACGACCAGATCGGCACCGTAGGCCGCCTGCGCCGCCAGCCCCTTCAGCATCGCCGGCGTCATCGCGAAGCCGTCGAGATTGACCGATGGTCGCCCGGTCGCCACGGCGTGAAAGCCGGGGTCGATATAGTCGGGTCCGCATTTTGCCGCAGCGACGCCGAGTCCTTCGCGCAGGAAAGCGCGCTGCAGCCCGATCGCGACGAGCGTCTTGCCCGCCCCCGAGCGCGGCGCCGCGACCAGCAGTCCCGGCGCGAATTGGCCGCTCAAAACTCGATGCCCCGCTGCGCCTTCACGCCCGACCGGAACGGGTGCTTCACCTGCACCATCTCGGTGACGAGGTCGGCGGCTTCGATCAGCGCCTCGGGCGCATTGCGGCCGGTGACGATGACATGCTTCATCTCGCCTCGATCGAGCAGGCCCGCGATCACCTCGTCAACGGACAGATATTCGTAGCGCAATACGATGTTGAGTTCGTCGGCGACCACCATCGCGATGTCGGGATCGGCGATCATCCGCTTCACCTCGTCCCATCCGGCGCGCGCCCAGGCGATATCGCGCGCACGGTCCTGCGTGTCCCAGGTGAAGCCTTCGCCCATGACCTTGTGCTCGACCTGCCCGGGAAAGGCCGAATAGACGGCCTTCTCGCCAGTCGCCCAGCCGCCCTTGATGAACTGGACGATGCCGACCTTCATCCCGTGCCCCAGCGCGCGGCACACCATGCCGAAGGCGGCAGTCGACTTTCCCTTGCCCTTGCCGGTGTGGACGATCAGCAGGCCCTTTTCCTGCGTCTTGTCGGCCATGATCTTGGCTCTTGCAGCCTGCCGCTTGCGCGCCTTTTCATTGTGGCGTTCATTGATTTCGTCTTCGGTCATCTTTCCCTCCGGGCACGACATCGCTCTGGCGCGGCGCCGACCGGCACCGCACCGCTGATTTTCGTCGCCCGAACGGGTGATCCGTGCCCTGGCCTTTCCCTGGACCGAGGCATTGAGCGACCCACGCCGGCAGGTCTCCTGGCTCGCGGGTCGTCGCTTGATGCACGCCTTCCCAGGTCGCCCCAGTGGCAGACCCGGTCGGGGACCGGGTCGGTGCATCGCGCTCGCCGCTTACAGTTGCAGGGACAGCCATGGCTTCGGCCTGCCGCGAACGGACGGCCTCACCATATTCCCTATTATGCCCTCGCGGGCACCGGCGCGGTTGCGCAAAGGCAGATGCCTTCACTCATCCGGAATTAGCGCATGATCCATCTTAATCAACATCCACGGTGATCCTGTCCCTAACGGCTGTTGGCGTCCATTGCCGCCGGATCGGTTGTCAAATGTCCGCTTCCAACGATTCGCGCCGCGGAAAACCGGCGACCGAGGCTGGAATCGTGCGGCCAGGTGAGCCTGCTTTCCCGGCCATGTCGGTACGATGCCGACGGTCCGCTAACGTTGAGAGTTTCAGACGCCGCCAGGCGTCAGAAAGTCTTCGGTGCCCGAACCGCGGTGGTCATGAGCCGAGCTATGGGGAAAGCTGTTTTGCGCTGATGGTGGGGTAGCCGGGCGCAGCCCAAAAGCGGACGCTTCCGGTAGCGGAGCGTCTGGATATGGGTCGAAAAAGCGGACGTGCAAAAGCAGACGGGCCGATTTTGGTGGTGTGACGTCTGCTTTTGAGCAGGGCCAGCGCAAGCGGGTCCGCTTCCAGGCGCGGGTCTGCCCTGGATGGTGTTGGCGATAGGCCGTGCCGGGTCACGGCGCCTGTATCCCGGATGACGGTGCCGGAGAGGGCGGCGCACGCGGGAGGTAGCGGCGCTCGAAAACCTCGATGATGATCATGGTGCCGCCACAGCAAGGGCATAGCGGTTGAGCTTTGAGGTCGGCGGGTTGATCGTCGTCTGGTGAAGGTGCGACGCTGAGCAGGCGGCGAGCGCGTTCGAGATGATACTTGCGCCTGGCGCTGGCGAGCAGTCCATAGTGGCGGATCCGATGGAACCCACGCGGCAGGGCGTGGAGGAGAAAGCGGCGGATGAACTCGTCAGCAGCGAGCGTCATGACCTGCTGCCGTCCGGCGCCGGACTTGCGGTAATCCTTGTAGCGGAAGGTGACCCCGACCTCATCGAACCGGAGAAGGCGGCTGTTCGATATCGCGACCCGGTGGGTGTAGCGTGACAGATAGGCGAGCACCGCCTCGGGCCCAGCGAACGGTGGCTTGGCATAGACGACCCAGCGCTTCTTGCGGACCGGCGAGAGGTGCCGCAGGAACGCGCGTCGTTCGGCGAGATGCGTGAGGCTGCCAAAGAGGGCGAGCTGCCCGCGGTCATGGAGCGCGCGCAGCCGGGTTAGGAACAGGCGTCGGAACAGGGCACCAAGCACGCGGACCGGCAGCAGGAAGGCGGGGCGTGCGGATATCCAGCGTGTTCCATCGCGCGAGATGCCGCCGCCGGGCACGATCATGTGGATATGGGGATGATGGGTCAGCGCCGAGCCCCATGTGTGGAGGACGGCGGTGATGCCGA
Organism: Sphingopyxis sp. 550B; assembly: GCF_057401805.1. Classification (NCBI taxonomy): domain Bacteria; kingdom Pseudomonadati; phylum Pseudomonadota; class Alphaproteobacteria; order Sphingomonadales; family Sphingopyxidaceae; genus Sphingopyxis; species Sphingopyxis sp. 550B. Next base: position 92,025 of record NZ_CM171610.1, read on the forward strand.
TCCGGGCGCCGAGGTGCTTCGGGTCGGCGGCAATCGTCAGCATCGTATCGGCCGCCGCCTTGAACAGCAGGTCATAGACGAGCGCCTTGTTGTGGAAGGCGATCGCGGCGACCTCGGCAGGCAGCGTGAACACGACGTGGAAATAGCCGACCGGGAGGAGGTCGGCCTCGCGGGCCTCGAGCCAGGTGCGTGCAGCAGCGCCCTGGCACCTCGGGCAATGCCGGTTGCGGCAACTGTTGTAGGCGATCCGCCAATGCCCGCAGTCGGTGCAGGCTTCGACATGGCCGCCGAGCGCGGCGGTGCGGCAATGCTCGATCGCCGACATGATCTTGAGCTGATGCAGGCTCAGATGCCCGGCATGGGCCATGCGATAGGCAGGCCCCGCGGCGCGGAAAATGTCGGCGACCTCGAGTGAGGCGCGCATCGGCCTCAGCCGTCGGGCGCCTCTTCGCTCGGCGATGCGAGCGCGAGCCTGTCGAGCGGGCTGACGATCGAGCGAACGGTCTTGGTGGCAACCTGCGTGTAGAAGGCGGTGGTGTTTAGCTTGGCGTGGCCGAGCAGCGCCTGGATGACGCGGATATCGACGCCGTCCTCGAGCAGGTGGGTGGCGAAGCTATGGCGGAGCGTATGCGGTCCGACGCGCTTGTCGATATCGGCGGCCTCGGCGGCTTCGACGACGACGCGGTAGAGCTGACGCGTGCTGATCGGAGCTGCGGCGCTCTGTCCGGGGAAGAGCCAGCCGTCGGGGACGAGGATGCCCTGTTGCCGCCCCGCGCGCCACCAGTCGCGCAGGAGCAGAAGCAGCCCTTCGGGCAGCATAGCGTTGCGGTAGCGACCGCCTTTGCCGCGCTCGATCCGCAGCAGCATCCGCTTGCTGTCGATATCGCTGACCTTCAGCGCCGACACCTCGGCGACGCGCAGCCCCGCGCCGTAAGCGACCGACAGCGCCGCCTGGTGCTTGAGCGAGCGGGTCGCATCGAGCAGCCGCTTCACCTCGGCCATCGTCAGCACGACCGGGATCTTGCGAACCTGCCTGGTGCGGATCAGCTTGCGCGCGAGGTCGGGGCGGTCGAGCGTGTGCGTGAAGAAGAACCGCAGCGCGCCGACGATGCTGTTCATCGTTGGTGCGGGGACGCCCGCCTGTTGCTGCTCGATCTGAAACTGCCGGACATCCTCGGCGCTCGCGGTGTGGGGCGAGCGCCCGAGCCAGGTCGCGAACCGTCCGACATCGCGAAGATAATTACGCTGCGTCTCCTTCGAGAAGCGGCGCATGGTCATGTCGTCGATCAGGCGCTGGCGCAGCGGGCTGATCGGGCCAATCTGGATAAGCTCGTTCATCGTTCGACTCCTCAGGTAAAGGAGCCGAAAGGGTCTGCCTGCGGCAGCCCACGTTCAATCAGGTGCGGCGATCGCTGGGCCGCTTTACATCGAGGCTAGCACCAATCCGCGCAGCGGTTCGTGCAACGGCCCATACCAGCCAAAGTTCTCTCTTTTGTTCGGGAATGGTGCGCCCGACAGGATTCGAACCTGTGGCCCCCAGATTAGGAATCTGATGCTCTATCCTGCTGAGCTACGGGCGCGTGCTGCCGGGGCAGCGCCGCCTCTCTACCGGCGCGGGCTTGCCGCCGTCAATTGGCGAGATCGGGCGGGACGACCGGGACGAGCAGCGGCATCGCCGCGATGCCGTCGTCGTGCAGCGCCTGCGCTTCTTCGGGCGAGGCCTGGCCGTGGATCAGATCTTCGGGAGCGCGCCCCTCGTGCATCGCGCGCGCCGCATCGGCGAATTCGCGGCCGACCCAGCGCGACTGCGGCAGCATCTCCGCCTGCTTCGCCGCGATGTCGGCGAGGACGCGGCGCACGACCTCCGCCGGCACGGCATTCGCCGGCTCGCCCGGCGGCACCGCGGCGACCACCGCCCCGCCCGCCTGGTTCGACTTGGCCCCCACGCGCGGCGCCATCACCGCCTTGCGCACCGCGCTGTCGCCACAGATCGGGCAGGCGATCAGGCCGCGCGCCTGCTGATCGGCGAAGCTGTCGCTGCTGGCGAACCACGCCTCGAAGCGATGTTCGCCCGCGGTGCAGCTGAGGTCGAAGACGATCACGGCCGCCCCGCCGCCAGCAGCGGGTCGAGCCCGCCCTTCGCATCGAGCGCGGCAAGATCGTCGCTGCCGCCGATGTGCCGTCCGTCGATGAAGATCTGCGGCACGGTGCGCCGTCCGCCGGCGCGCGCGACCATCGCATCGAAGCCCGCGCGATCCATCGTCACGTCGATCTCTTCATAAGCGGCGCCCTTGCCGTCGAGAAGCGCCTTCGCCCGCGTGCAATAGGGGCAGAAGAATTTGGTATAGATCTCGATCGTCGCCATGCGGCTATCCCGTCATCATCCTGCCATCCATATCGGAATCCAGCATGGCAAAGTCAATCGGATCGACGGGCGACGCCGCGCCGGGCACCACGCGCGCCCAGGTCAGCGCCGATACGCGCGCCGCCCCGGCCCGCCGCAGCGCCCGCGCCGCCGCGCGCAGCGTCGCGCCGCTCGCATGCACGTCGTCGATCAGAATCAGGTGCCGCCCGACGGCGCGCGTCCGTGCCGCGGGCGCCAGCGCGAAGGCACCGGCGACGATCCGTTCGCGCTCGCGCTTCGTCCTGCCGCGCAGCGACGCGGTGGCGCGCGTGCGGACGAGCAGGTGCGGATCGTGCGCGACGCCACTGTGCCGCGCCAGCGCGTCGGCGACGAGCGCCGCCTGGTTGAAGCCGCGCGACCACAGCCGCCAGCGGTGCAGCGGGATCGGGACGAGCAGCGGGTCGCCGTCCCCTTCCCCCGCCGTCAGCGCCGCCAGCGGCCGCGCGAGGAACTGCGCCATCAGCCGCGCATGGCCGAGCCGGCGGCCATATTTGAGCCGCAGCGCAACGGTACGGGCGGCCGGGCCATAGGCGACGGCGGCGGGGGCGCCGTCGAAAGGCGGCGGGTCGGCAAGGCAGGCGCCGCATTCGAGCGGAACGCCCGCCGGCGCATCGGGCAAGGGGATCGAGCAGCGCGAACAGGCGGGTCCGTCGAGGAAATCAAGCGACGACCAGCAGGCAAGGCAGAATTGCCGGTCGTCACCGACGATCACCCCGCACGCGGGGCAGCGCGGCGGCAGCGCATAATCGGCGACGCCGCGCGCCACGCTCCGCACCATCGTCCGCAGCAGCCCATTCCAGCGCCGCGGCGGCGCATCCTGCCCGTCTTCCCCCGCGCGCATCGCCATCTTGGGGTTGTGAAGCATCGGCGGGAGCGGCACAAGCGCGCCATGCCGTCCGCTCCCGCCCCCGCCTCATCCGCCCTGCTCTTTTCCCCCGCGCGCCATCGCGCCCAACGCGACCGGATGGTGCGCCTGCCGAAGGATGCCGATTTCCTCGCCCCGATCATCGCCGAGACGTTGCTCGACCGGCTGACGATGGTCACGCGCAGCTTTCCGCGCACGCTGCTGATCGGCGCGCACGACGGCGCGCTGATCGCGCATCTGCGCGGCACCGGGACCGCGCTGTTGATCCTCGAGGCCGGGCCGGCGCTCGCGGCGTCGGTGGGGATGGGGGCGGGCGCGCTGGTCGGGGAAGCCGATGCGGTCGACCTGCCCTTCGCGAGTTTCGACCTGATCCTGTGGCCCGGCGGGCTCGACGGCGTCAACGACGTGCCCGGCGCGCTCGTCCGCCTGCGCGCGCTGCTCGCGCCCGACGGGCTGCTGCTCGGCGCCTTCGTCGGCGACGGCAGCCTGCCGCGCCTGCGCCGCGCGGTGATGGCCGAGGGTGTCCGCCCCGTCGCGCGGATGCACCCGCAGATCGACCTGGCGGCGATGGGCAATCTGCTCCAGCGCACCGGCTTTGCGCTGCCCGTGGTCGATGTCGAGGCGCTGACCGTGCGCTATGGCAACGTCTTCGCCCTCGCCCGCGACCTGCGCGCCGCGGGGCTGGCGAGCCGCCTGTCCCCTGCTCCGCCGCCGCTGACCCGCGAGGAGGCGGCGCGGATCGCGGCCGCCTTCGCCGCCGGCGCCGACCCCGACGGCCGTATCGCCGAGCAATTCCGGCTCGTCCATTTCAGCGGCTGGGCGCCACACCCCGACCAGCCCCAGCCGGCGCGACGCGGCAGCGGCTCCGCCTCGCTGACGGAGGCGCTGAAGCCGAAGCGATAATTGTCGAGCCGGGGCGGCTACCGGCATAGCGCAAGCTTGCCGGCGGCCGCGGCTTTGGATTGACCTATTTCGTCATTGCGAGCGGAGCGAAGCAATCCAGGGCGCTTTATGCCCACTCTGGATTGCCGCGCGGCTTCGCCGCTCGCAATGACGAGTCCGTCTGATGTCATCATCTCTAATGGCACGCCGCTTTAAACAAGCGCTTCGAGCAGCCCGATCAGCGGGAGGTCGGCGGGCGGCATGTCGAGGCCGTAAAGTTCGACCGGCCGCACCCAGCGCAACGCGGTCGCATGTCGGGCCACCGGCGTTCCCCGCCATTTGCGGCAGACATAGAGCAGCAACAGCAGGTGCCGATTGCCGAGCGTATCGCTCGCGAAGCAGGCGGGGGCGAGGCAGGCGTGATCGACGTCGATCGCCAGTTCCTCGGCCAGTTCGCGGATCAGCGCCGCCTCGGGCGTCTCGCCGGGTTCGACCTTGCCGCCCGGAAATTCCCACAGCCCCGCCATCGGCTTGCCCGCGGGCCGCTGCTGGACGAGGATCCGCCCGTCGCGGTCGACGAGCGCCGCCGCGACCACGAGAAGCATGTTTTGCGCGTCGCGGAGCGCGTCGGGGACAGTCAAATTCCTTAACCTTCCTGTGCAAAATTCGGCCGCTTCGGGACGTAACATTTGGGGCAGGGGCGGAACAATGGCCAAGTTTCTCGCGCTGCTGCGGTCGACCAGGGCCGCGACAGCCATCGAATATGGGTTGATCCTGGCGATGATTTTCATCGCCGCAGTGTCCGCCATGGGGGGCGTGGGAACGTCGACCGCCAATATGTGGAATCGCGTGTCGACGACCACCGACACGGCGACGAACAAGAATTGATCCGGCGGTTTCCAAGCCGAATCGCGCATATTCCGGCGTCCGGCATTAAACTTTTCAAAACCAATTGCCCGTAAATCCCGCAGATGTTGACACCGACCAGATCGTCAACGGGGTAAGTGACCTACCAGGAGACCAGACATGAAGTTTTTCAAGAAATTCGTTCGCGACACCAAGGCCGCGACTGCCATCGAATACGGCCTGATCGCGGCGCTGATCGCCGTTGCCGCCATCACCGCGCTGACCAACGTCGGCTCGAGCGTCAGCAATACGTTCGACAAGGTCGACGGCAAGCTGACCAACGCCAACAGCAAGGCGTAATCGGCCTCTTCCATCCGCTTCGCGGGTGGCAGAATCCAGGGAAAGGGCGGTGCATGCACCGCCCTTTTTCGTGTCAGCGGCTGGCGTAGGTGACGATCTTCACCTTCTGCCCCGGCGTCAGGCGACTGTTCGCCGCCAGCCGGTTGAGCACCTGGAAGCGCTCGGCGGCATAATCGCTGTACGCCATGCGCCGCGCCAGGCTGGCGACGCTGTCGCCGCTCTTCACCGTCACGACATCGACGCGGCGCGGCCGGATCGCCGCCGCCTCGCTGGTGCTGAGCCGGCGGAGGCTGGTGAACATCGAGTTGAACACACCGCTGCCGCCCGCCTTGGTCAGCGCGACGAAGTGGAAGGCGCTGGTCCGCGAAAATTCATAGGCGAAGACTGTGACGTCGACCTGCCCCGACTGGCTGTTGGCCCGGACGGTCGTGTAATAAGCGGGGATGCCGCCCACCGTCGTGCGCTGGATCGTGCCCGGCGTCAGATTGGCCTTGCCGCCGATTTCCTTGAGGACGGCGGCGATATAGGCGTTCATGTCGCCGCTGTAGGCGCCGGTCGAGAATTGCGCCTGCCCGCCGTTGCCGCTGATCGACACCGCGCTCGTCCCGTTCTGCATGCCATAGCCGTTCGGAACCTCGAACCGCAGTTTCAGGTCGGGATGCAGAAATTCGCGCCCCTCGACGACGCCCTGCGCCGGATCGTCGCCATAGAGCACGCCGTTGACAGATGCCAGGAAGGCGTCGGCGTTACGCACCCCGCCCGCACCCTGCCGCGCGGCGAGCGTCTGGGCGTTGCGGACGCGCGAAGCGGGGTCGGGGTGGGTGCTCGCCCATTCGGGAAGCGAGCGCGCGTCACCGCCCGACAGGCGCGCTTCGAGGCTGGTCTGCGCGGCGAGGCTGGCGAGCATCGTCGACAGCGCGAGCGGGTCGTAGCCCGCGCTCTTCAGATATTGCACGCCGAGCTGGTCGGCCTCCAGTTCCTGGCTGCGCGAGAAGCCGAGCGTCGCCAGCTGCGCGACCTGCATCGCATTGTTCTGGAGCAGGCCGCCGAGACCGCCGAGCAGCCCGCCATTATCGCCGATCGCGCCGCCGAGCACGGTCGCGAGGACGCCAAGGACGGTGTTGCGCGTCGCCGCCGACTGGCGCTTCTTGCTGTGCCGCGCCGCGACATGGCCGACCTCGTGCCCCAGCACGCCCGCCAGTTCGGCCTCGTCGTTCATCAGCGCCATCAGCTGGCGGGTGACATAGACATAGCCGCCGGGGATCGCGAAGGCGTTGTTCACCGGCGAGTTGAGCAGGGTCACCGTGAAATCGCTCGGGCTGCGCGACAGGCCCGACTGCACCGCGATATTCTGGCCGACGCGGTTCACATAGGCGGCCTGCGCCCCGGCATAGGCGCCGCCGAATTCGGCCATGAGCTGCGGATGCGCCTCGCTGCCCTGCTGACGGTCGGCGGCGGAAATGCTGGTCGCGGTCCTGACCGCCTTCGCATCGGCGGGCGAACCGATCCCGCTTCCGGCCGCGGCGCAGCCTGCAACCAGCGCCGCGAGTGCTATCATCGTCGTCCTGCGGGCCATCATATGCCTCCCTCTGCTTTCACTGTCGACTGCTTGCGAACCATGGCCGGCGAATCATGCTTCTCTCTCGCTCGTCATGCTGAACTTGTTTCAGCATCCATGGCCAGACCTGTCCTTTACGCCGCTTTTCAGCGGGGGGCAGGCCATGGACCCTGAAACAAGTTCAGGGTGACGAAGAACGAAAGATCTGGACCCCGCTGGACGTGCTCGCAAACGACATGGTCGCCTTTCCTTTCCGCCCTCCGTTCGAGGAGCGGGTTTGAAGAAGAACGCCATCGTCGGCGAACGGGTTCCCCTTCAGGCCCGCCCCATCGCGAGGAATTTCTCCTCGCGCGCCGCCAGCACCGCATCGCGCGGCAGGCCCGACAGCGCGTCGAGTTCGCCCGCGATCGCGTCGCCGAGCGACTGGATCGCGACTTCGGGCGCGCGGTGGGCGCCGCCGACGGGTTCGGGGACGATGCGGTCGATCACCTTCAGCGCGAGCAGGTCCTCCGCCGACATCTTCATCGCCGCGGCGGCGTCGGGCGCCTTGTCGGCGGTGCGCCACAGGATCGACGCGCAGCCTTCGGGCGAGATCACCGAATAGACCGCATGCTCGAACATCAGCACCCGGTTCGCGGCGGCGAGCGCGATCGCACCGCCCGAGCCGCCCTCTCCGACGATCGCCGCGACCATCGGGACGCCGAGCGCCAAGCATTGCTCGGTCGAGCGCGCGATCGCCTCGGCCTGGCCGCGTTCTTCGGCCTGGATGCCCGGAAAAGCGCCCGATGTGTCGACCAGCGTCACCACCGGCAGCCCGAAACGGTCGGCAAGCTGCATCAGGCGGATCGCCTTGCGATAGCCCTCCGGCTTCGCCATGCCGAAATTATGCTTCATGCGCGAAGGGATGTCGTCGCCCTTCTCGTGCCCGATCACCATCACGCGGCGGCCGCGGAAGCGCGCCAGCCCGCCGAGGATCGCCTGATCGTCGCCGAAATTGCGGTCGCCGGCGAGCGGCATCCAGTCATCGAACAGACCCGCGACATAATGTTTGAAATGCGGCCGGTCGGGATGGCGCGCGACCTGCGTCTTTTGCCACGGGGTCAGCTTCGCATAGATATCGCGCAGCATCTTCGCGGATTTCGCCTCCAGCCGCGCGATGTCGCCTTCGATGTCGAGCGACGGATCGTCCCCCATCTCGCGCAGTTCGGCAATCTGGCGATCGAGCGCCGCGACCTGTTTTTCGAAGTCCAGAAAGGCTGTCATGCCGGATTCGCTAGGCGGATGGGGCGTTCAGGTCAACGCCTGCCGGAAACGGGGGCGGGTCCTATTTGTCCGGCAGCGTCCCGCCTTGCCGATGGCTGGAGATTGCTTCGCTACGCTCGCAATGACGAACATCGTCCAAATAGGGATAGTCCCTATTCGTCGATCCGCGCCAGCGGGTGGCGGCGGTTGACCAGTTCGACGAGGCGGCGGCTGTCGACATGGGTATAGATTTCGGTCGTCGCGATGTCGGCATGCCCCAGCATCAGTTGCAGCGCGCGCAGGTCGGCTCCGCCTTCGAGCAGGTGCGTGGCAAAGGCGTGGCGCAGCACATGCGGGCTGACCGCCGCCGGATCGACCCCGGCGCGCGCGGCGAGTTCGCGCAGCATCTGGAACAGCCGCACGCGCGACAGATGCGCCTTGCCCGACGGAAACAGCCACGGGCTTCCCTCGGCGACCAGCGGCAGCCAGCGGTCCAGCGCCGCGCCCGCGCGCGCCGACAGCGGCACCAGCCGGTCCTTGTCGCCCTTGCCGCGCACGATCAGATAGTCGCGCCCGCCCGCGACCGCGCGGCGCGGCAGCGACACCAGTTCGCTCGCGCGCAGGCCCGAGCCATAGAGGAGCTCGAGCAGCAGCAGCATCCGCACCGCCGACGCCGGCGCTGCCGCCCCGTCCGCCTCTTCGCCCGCCTGCGCGAACAGCCGGTCGACATGGTCGTGGGTCAGGATGCGCGGCAGCGGCCGCCGCGTCGCCGGGCGGGCGATGTCGAGCGCCGGATTGTCCGCCCGCTCGCCCTCGTCGAGCAGGAAGGCGAAGAACTGGCGCAGCGCCGACAGCTTGCGCGCGGCGCTGCTCGCGGCGAGGGTCCGATACTCCGCCATCAGGCCGCGCAGCGCCGCGGCATCGGCCGCCGCGAGCGGACCGCGCACCCATTCCGCCGCCTGCACCAGGTCGCGGCGATAGGCCGCCAGCGTGTTGCGCGACGCGCCGCGCTCGGCGGCCATCATCTCGAGGAAGCGGTCGATCAGCGCCGCGTCAGACACGCACCAGCGCTTCGGCGGCGATCATCCGCGCTTCCGATCCCAGCCCGACCTCGCGCAGCGCGCGGACGATATGATAGAGGTGATAGGGCGGCATCTTCGACCAGTCGCCCTGCATCCCCGCCGCCGCGAGCAGCGCGACCATGCCGGGTTCGCGCCGCTGCGCCGCCGCCTCGATCGCGCGCGTCCAGCGCGTCTGCTTCGACAGGCTGATGCCGAGATCGCTCGCCGCCGATGCCGCCTGCCCCTCTTCAATGCGGCCGAGCCCGGCAAGCCCCGCGAGCAGCAGCTTGCTGCGCAGCCCCTCGGCGCTGTCGTCGTCGCTCGCGAAATTGCCGACCGCCCCCGACGTCGTCCCGTTCAGCGGGCGCGGCGAGCCGACCGCCAGAATGCCCCAGGCGCGGCTGCCGACCGACACGGTCGGAACCCACGCCATCGCATTATTGTCGTAACCCGCCGTCAGCATCGAACCGACGAGCTGCCACGGATCGTCGCCGACGTCGGTCGCGGGCGGCAGGCCCGCCGCCGCGCGCGCGGTCGCCACCATCGCGGCATAGCGTGCCACCGGACCGGTTCCAGCGCTCCACAATGTCTGCATCGCGGCATAGCGGTCGGCGCCGTTCGCGGCGCGGAAGGCGCTGCGCAGCCGGTCGGTCTGCTCTTCCAGCGCTTCCGAAGGCTCCTCTTCGCCCGCCGCGGCGCTGAGCAGCGAGACATAGGCGTCGCTCGACAGCACGCCGCGCGCCGCCGCATAGGGCGCGGCAGCGATGCGGTCGGGCATTTCGGTCATCGGGGCGAGTACCGTCCAGCCGCGCATCTGGGGCGGCGCCGACGCGCGCAGCGGGTCGGGGATGGGCACCGCGGTCGCGGTCGCCATGCCGAAGCGCCAGCTCGTCAGCCGGTCGACCTTGTCCCATTCGATCGTCGTCGAGCGGCGTCCGGCGCCGGTCGCGCCGAGCACGCGTTCGGCCAGCAATATGTCGAAATTGGCGATCTTGCCGCTCGACCGCACCCGCCCGATCGCCCAGCCCGCCGGCCCGGCCTCGCCCGACAACCCGGCGCAGATCGCCGCGGCGAGCCGCCACGCCTGCTCGTCGCCGTGCGCGAGGCCGGCGGGGACATAGGCGCACAGGCCCGCGGGGTCGGCATTGGCGAGATAGGTCTGCTGCGCGACCGCGACCAGCCGCTGGGTCGCGCGGTCGTAATCGACCGACTGGACGATCCGCCGCGCGGTCGTCGATTCGCCCATCCGCAGCAACAGCGCGGCGCGCTCCGCCGCCAGGTCGGCGCCGTTGATCGTTTCCGGCGTGTCGATCGCCGAGGCAAGCGCGCGGCGCAGCAATATCTGCCCCCAGCGCGACGCGAGCGTGCCGCTGGTCGCGCGCATGATCGCGGCGGCATATTGGCCGCGCACCCCGAAGGCGTCGGGCGCGAGGCCGCCGGTTTCGGGCGTCAGCGGGCCGATGCGGGTGAGCAGCCGCCGCGCGCCGGGTGGCAGGTCGTATTTCAGCCCGCCGCTCGTCGCCTCCTCCTCGGTCCCATCCTCCGTCGCGGCGTCGCCCGGTTCGGCCGCGGCGATCGTCGGAGCGACCGGCGGCGGGGTCACGGCGGTGCCGGTGGGCGGCGCCGGGCGGGCGGACGGGGTCGGTGCGGGGCTCGTCGAGGGCGTCGGTGTCGGCCGGGGCGCCGGGGTTTCGGCGGGGCTGCCGAATCCCTCCGGCAGCAGCGATTCCTGCGCGATCGCGGGCAGCACCAGCGCCGCGGCGAGCGCGGTGCCCGACAGGCCGAGGGTCAGGGCAAGCAGCTTGCGCGTCATCGGGCCATGCTTTCGGCCAGTTTGTCGGTCACGTCCACCTCAATCATCCGCGGTTCGATCGGCCGGCCGAGGACCAGCAGCAGCAGTGCGAAGGCCGCGAGCAGCAGGGCCGATATGGCCAGTCGCCCGATCCAGCGGCTTTTTCCCGATCCGTCCTTCGCACGCAATAGTCCATGCCCATCCTTGCCGGCGGCGACGCAAAACGGCAACACCGCGCCGCGCGAGCGGTAAAATGATTGTCCCACGCGGCGCGGGCGGTATAGCCGCGCGCGGCATGACGCGAAACCCGAAAAGCCCGGCACCGGCCGTTCCCCCCGCGATCCGCGAGCGTTCGATCGTGCTCGTCGGGCTGATGGGGTCGGGCAAGTCGACGATCGGCCGACGGCTCGCCGACCGGCTGAAGATGCGCTTCGCCGATGCCGACGACGAGATAGAGCGCGCGGCGGGCATGACGATCTCCGACATTTTCGCGCGCTTCGGCGAGGCGCATTTCCGCGACGGCGAACGGCGCGTGATCGCGCGGCTGCTCGCCGGCCGGCCGCTGGTGCTGGCAACCGGCGGCGGCGCCTTCATCAACGAAGAGACGCGCGCGCTGATCCTGAAGGACAGCCTGTGCATCTGGCTCGACGCCGACATCCCGACTTTGGTCGAGCGCGTCGCGCGGCGTAGCCACCGCCCGCTGCTGAAGGACCGCGATCCCGGCGAGGTGCTGCGCGAACTGGCGGCGGTCCGCAACCCCATCTATGCCGAGGCGCATCTGCGCGTCAGTTCGGCGAGCAAGCCGCACGAGCATACGGTGCGCGCGATATTGGAGGCCCTATCGCAATGGACAAGCTGACGGTCGAACTGGGTGCGCGCAGCTATCCGATCCTGATCGGCGACGGGCTGCTCGCCGACATCGGCGCGCACGTCGCACCGCTGCTGAAACGTCCGCGCACGATGATCGTCACCGACAGCCATGTCGCCGATTCCTATCTGGCGCGCGTCGGCGCGTCGCTGGGCGCCGAAGGCATCTCCTTCTCCTCCTTCGTGCTGCCCGCGGGCGAGGGCACCAAGAGCTGGGACGGCCTTGCGCGCCTTACCGAATGGCTGATCGGCGAAGGCATCGAACGCAGCGATCATGTGATCGCGCTCGGCGGCGGGGTGATCGGCGACCTCGTCGGTTTCGCGTGCAGCATCGTCAAGCGCGGCTGCGCCTTCATCCAGGCGCCGACGACCCTGCTGGCGCAGGTCGACAGCAGCGTCGGCGGCAAGACCGCGATCAACGTCGCCGCGGGCAAGAATCTGATCGGCGCCTTCCACCAGCCGGCGCTGGTGGTGATCGACCCGACGACGCTGGCGACGCTGCCGCCGCGCGAGCTGGGCGCGGGCTATGCCGAGGTGGTCAAATATGGGCTGATCGACGACGCCGGTTTCTTCGCCTGGTGCGAAGCGAACGGCGCGGCGCTGCTCGCGGGCGACAGCGAGGCGCGGCACCGGGCGATCGCGCACAGTGTCGCCGCCAAGGCGCGCATCGTCGCCGCCGACGAGCGCGAGACGCAGGATGTGCGCGCGCTGCTCAACCTCGGCCACAGCTTCGGCCATGCGCTCGAGGCCGAAACCGGCTATTCGGACCGGCTGCTCCACGGCGAGGCGGTCGCGGCGGGGATGGTGCTCGCGCATCAATTCTCTGCCGCCCACGGCCTCTGCTCCGCCGCCGACGCGGCACGGGTGCGCGACCATCTCGCCGGCGTCGGCCTGCCGCACAGCCTGACGAGTGCGGGGGTCAACAGCGGCGGTGCGGCGCTCGCGGCGCATATGGCGCACGACAAGAAAGTGCGCGGCGGCAAGCTGCCGCTGATTCTGACGCGCGGCATCGGGCAAAGCTTCGTGACCGACGCCTACGGGCTCGACGCGGTGGCGGCCTTTCTGGACGGGCAGCAGGCTACCTAAAACACTCGTCATTGCGAGGTTATTGAAGTCACGCCGCCGCGCCGCTTTCCTCTTCTTCGCGTGCGCGTTTCGCCGCCGCCCGCCGCTCGCGCAGCGCTTCGAGGACGCTCGCCGCCTGGCGGCCGCCGCCCGCGACGAAGCGATAATCACGCCCGGCGCCGAGGTCGCCTTCGCTCATCTGCATGCCCAACCGCTCGGCGTCGAGCTGGCGCAGCGCCGCCTCCACATCCTCCATCTCGCGCGGGTCGACGCCGAGCCGGCCGAGCGCCATCAGCCCGAGCGCGATCGAGCTTTCGAACAGCTCGCGCACCGCCCCGGAAACCCCCGCGCCGTCGATCGCCATCAACTGGCGGCGGTCGAACACACGGGTCAGCACCTGCGCCTGCGGAAAGGCCTCGACGATCGGCGCCAGCGTCGCGGCATCGACGGACGGGTCGTCGATGCAATAGATGATCAGCCGCGCCTCCTCCGCCCCCGCGCGGCGCAGCAGGTCGAGCCGCAGCCCGTCGCCGAAATAGACCTTGGTGTCGAAGCGTCCCGACAGCTCGATCTGGCTCGGCTTCCTGTCGATCAGCGTCACCGAGCAGTCGACCGCGTGCAGCATCTGCGCGACGATCTGTCCGAAGCGGCCATAGCCGATGACCAGCGCCGAACCGCGCGGCGCGGCCTCGGGCCCGTCATAACCGGCCTCTTCGCCCCCCGGCGCCAGTTCGAGGTTCCGCGCGAACAGCATCAGGAAGGGCGTCGTCACCATCGACAGCGTGACGACGGCGCTGAACAGGCTGGCCGCCTGCGGCGCGATGAGCATCGCATCGGCCGCCTGCGTGAAGAGCAGGAAACCGAACTCGCCGCCCTGGCTGAGCAGCAGCGCGAGGCCGAAGGCGACCTGCCACGACTTGCCGGCCGCGCGCACCAGCAGCGTCAGCACCACCACCTTGACGATCACCAGCCCCGCCGCCAGCCCGACGACGCGCAGCGGATCGGCGAGCACGACGTTGACGTCGAGCACCATGCCCACCGCGAGGAAGAAGAGGCCGAGCAGGATCAGGCGGAACGGCTCGACATCGGCCTCGATCTCGTGCCGATAGGGCGAATCGGCGAGCATCACGCCCGCGACGAAGGCACCGAGCGCGGTCGAGACGTGCAGGCTGTGCATCAGCGCCGCGCTCGCCAGCACGACGAGCAGGCCGACGACCACGAACAGTTCGCGCTCGCCATAGCGGCCGACGAGACGCAGCAGCGGATTGACGACGAAGCGCCCCGCGAGCACCAGCCCGACGATCGCGAGCACCGTATAGAGCGCCAGCACCCCGCCCGGCGGCGCCGCGGGGTTGGCGGGCGCGCGCGACAGGGCGGCGACGATGGTGATCATCGGCACGATCGCGAGGTCCTGGAACAACAGGATCGAAAAGGCCTTTTCGCCGAAGGGCGAGTTGATCCGCCCCGAACTCTTGAGGCTGGGCAGCACCTGCGCGGTTGACGAGAGCGCGAGCGGCAGGCCGAGCGCCAGCGCCGCCTGCCAGCTGAAGCCCTGCGTGAGCAGGATCAGTCCGGTGAGCACCAGCCCCGTCACCACCACCTGCGCGAGGCCGAGCCCGAAGATCGCCTTGCGAAGCTGCCACAGCCGCCGCGGATGCAGTTCGAGCCCGACGAGGAAGAGCAGGAAGGCGATGCCGATCTCCGCGAACGCGAGCTTCGATTCGCCGCCGCCGACAAGCCCCAGCCCATAAGGGCCGACGAGTGCCCCGGCGACCAGATAGCCGAGCACCGCGCCGAGCCCTAGGCGGCGGAACAGCATCACGAACAGCGTCGCGACGCCGAGCAGGATCGCGCCTTCGAACAGCAAGGTGTCGGTCGGCGTTTCGGATACCCGCTCGGTCACCGCCGCGCCCGCCGAGAGGAGCGGCAGCATCATCCCGCGACGTCGGCGCCCGCGAGCGCCGCGACCGCGGCATCGAAGGGCAGCAGGATCGCGCCGTGCCGCGCCGGATAGTCGCGCGCCGGCGCGAGCAGGTCGAACCCCGGCCAGTCGGGCGCCGCACCCTCGCCCGCGAACCAGCCGGCGATCGCATCGCGCGCGGCGCGCAGGTCGGCAAGGCTGCGCCCCGGCGCATGGCGCGCAAGCAGCGCCGCCGATGCCTGCCCCAGCGCGCATGCCTCGACATGCAGGCCGACCGCGCGCACCGTCCCGGCGGCGTCGGAATCGACATCGACGATGATCCGGCTGCCGCACAGCGGCGCGCGCAGCGAGGCGCGCTGCCCGGCATCCAGCAGCGGATAGTCGGCGTTGGCGACGGCCAGCGCCAATATGTCGCGATTGTAGAGCGGCGCGCTCATCGCGCCCGATCCGCCCCGCCCTGCGCCGCGACATCCTGTTCCGCCGCGTCGGGCACCGCCGCCGCGCGCGCGTCGGCGCGGCGGTCGGCAATGACCTTGCTCAGCGCCGCGCTCGTCGCGCTCAGCGCGGGATAGGTGCGGCTTTCGGTCATCCAGCCCGGACGTGCCGCGTTGCCGTAACCGACATCGTAGAGCAATGTCGCCGCCATGAAGAGCAATGTCGCGAGCAAAAGCCCCTTCACCGCGCCGAACCCCGCGCCGAGCCCGCGGTCGAAACCGCCGACCAGCGAGGCGCGGCTGCGCTGCCCCATCGCGCGCGATCCCCATTTCGTCACCGCGAACACGCCGCCGAACAACAGCACGAAGGACAGCATCGCCGCGCCGCCGGGGGCGCCGATATAGGCGCCCAGCAGGCCGGTCAGCGTCGCATGGAAGAAGCGCACCGCCAGGAAGGCGAGCACCCAGGCGAGGAGCGACGTCACCTCCTGCACCAGCCCGCGCGAAAAGCCGAGCACCGCCCCGCCGCCGACGAGCGTCAGCACGATGATGTCGAGGGCCGTCAGATTCGCCATCGGACCGCAATCCAAAAATCACGCATGAAATACAACCGTTCGTGCTGAGCTTGTCGAAGCACCGTCCTTTTTCTCCTTCCCGGCGGAAAGAACAGCCCTTCGACAAGCTCAGGGCGAACGGAATAGCTTGATGTCCGTCGATCTAGGCACGCCCGAGCATCAGGTCAACGAGTTCGCCGAGCCGGCCGAAGCCGGTGACGCCGATCCCCTTCACACCCTTCATCCCCTTTGGCCCCCAGCCGCTTGAAAAGCCGAGCTTCGCCGCCTCGCGCAGGCGCAGCGCGTCGTGCGCGACCGGGCGCACCTCGCCCGACAGCGACAGTTCGCCGAAGACGATCGCATCGGCGGGCACCGGCCGCTCGCTGAACGCCGAGATCAGCGCCGCCGCCACCGCGAGGTCGGCCGCCGGATCGGTGAGGCGATAGCCGCCCGCGATGTTCAGATAGACCTCCGCGGCGCCCATCTGGAGCCCGCAGCGCGCCTCGAGCACCGCGAGCACCATCGCGAGCCGCCCGCTGTCCCAGCCGACGACGGCGCGGCGCGGCGTCGCGCCGCTCGCAAGGCGGACGGTCAGCGCCTGTACCTCGACCAGCACCGGCCGCGTGCCCTCCAGCGCGGGGAATACCACCGACCCCGGCACGTCGCGGCTGCGGTCGGTCAGGAACAGGCTCGACGGGTTGGCGACCTCGCCCAGCCCCTCCTCGCCCATCGCGAACACCCCGATCTCGTCGGTGCCGCCAAAGCGGTTCTTGACCGCGCGCAGGATGCGATACTGGTGGCTGCGCTCGCCCTCGAACGCCAGCACGGTGTCGACCATATGTTCGAGCACGCGCGGCCCCGCGATCGTCCCGTCCTTCGTCACATGGCCGACGAGCACGATCGCCGCGCCGCTGTCCTTGGCATAGCGGATCAGCTCCTGCGCGCTCGCGCGCACCTGGCTGACGGTACCCGGCGCGCTGTCGATCAGGTCGCTGTGCATCGTCTGGATCGAATCGATGACGACGAAATCGGCGCTGCGGCCTTCCAGCGTGGCGAGGATGTCGCGCACCGAAGTCGCGCTGGCGAGCGCCACCGGCGCGTCGCCGAGCCCCAGCCGCTGCGCGCGCAGCCGCACCTGCGCCGCCGCTTCCTCGCCGCTGATATAGACGACCGATTTGCCCGCCCTGGCGATCCGGCCCGCGGCCTGAAGCAGCAAGGTCGATTTGCCGATCCCCGGATCGCCGCCGATCAGCGTCGCCGACCCGGCGACGAAGCCGCCGCCGAGCGCGCGGTCGAACTCGGCGATGCCGCACAGCATCCGCTCGGGCATCGCGCTCTGTTCGTCGAGCGTTTCGAGCGCGAGCGTGCGGCCGCCCTTCGACAGGTCGTGCTTCGCGGAAAAGACGGTTTCGGCCGCTTCCTCGACCAGTGTGTTCCACTCGCCGCAATCGGCGCACTGGCCCTGCCAGCGATAACTGACGGCGCCGCAATTCTGGCAGACATATTGGCGTTTCGCTTTGGCCATGAAGGTCGCTTAGCGGGAACAAAAATGGAACGCCAGCAATTTCCCACCATCGTCATTGCGAGCGAAGCGAAGCAATCCAGAGCATGCGTAAGCCGTCCTGGATTGCTTCGCTTCGCTCGCAATGACGAGGAAAGGGTTCTAGGGGATCGGAAAACCCGAATCACCATCCAGCAGGATCATCCGAGCCATGAAATTTTTCGCCGACACCGCCGAAATCGACGCCATCCAGGAACTCGCCGCAACCGGCCTGCTCGACGGCGTCACGACCAACCCGTCGCTGATCGCCAAGTCGGGCCGCGACTTCAAGGAGGTGACGAAGGAAATCTGCGCCCTCGTCGACGGCCCCGTGTCGGCCGAGGTGGTCGCGCTCGACCATGAAACGATGATGAAGGAGGCCGAAATCCTCCGCAAGATCGCCGACAATGTCTGCATCAAGGTGCCGCTGACCATCGACGGGCTCAAGACCTGCAAGGCGCTGACCGGCGACGGGACGATGGTCAACGTCACGCTCTGCTTCTCGGCGACGCAGGCGCTGCTCGCGGCAAAGGCGGGGGCGACCTTCGTCTCGCCTTTCGTCGGTCGCCACGACGACAATGGCTTCGACGGCATGCAATTGATCGCCGACATCCGGCTGATCTACGACAATTACGCCTTCGACACCGAAATTCTCGTCGCCAGCGTGCGCCACGGCATCCATGTGCTCGAAGCCGCGAAGATCGGCGCCGACGTGATGACCGCGCCGCCGTCGGTCATCAAGGGACTGTTCAAGCATGTCCTGACCGAAAAGGGCATCGAAGGGTTTCTGGCGGACTGGGCCAAGACCGGGCAGTCGATCTGACGCGACACGGACGACGCCAGTCCTCAATTCGTCATGCTGAACTCGTTTCAGCATCCATGGCCCGAATCTCCGTCGAACGCCGCGCTACGGGAGAGGGCCGGCCATGGACCCTGAAACAAGTTCAGGGTGACGAAAAGGATGTGGCGTGCAGCCCCGCCTTCGGGTGCGCACGCCTGTTGGGGCACGCCCGTCCTTTCCAGTTGACGTAAACGTCAACTCGCGCCGATACTCGCCCGAAAGGGAGAGATTCGCATGACCGACACCGCCGCCCCCGCCGTCCTGACGACACGCAACGGCCATATATTGATCGTCACGATCAACCGGCCCGAGGCGCGCAACGCCGTCAACGCGGCGGTCCACGTCGGCATCGGCACCGCGCTCGACGAAGCGGAAAGCGACCCCGAAATCCGCGTCGTCATCATCACCGGCGCGGGCGACAAGGCGTTCTGCGCGGGCGCCGATCTCGTCGCCCTGTCGCGCGGCGGCGCGCTGGCGCCCGAGGACAAGGCGCAGCAGGCATGGGGCTTCGGCGGCTTTGCCGCGCACCCGATCTCGAAACCGGTGATCGGCGCGGTCAATGGCTTCGCCTTCGGCGGCGGCTGCGAGCTCGCGCTGATGTGTGACCTGATCGTTGCCGCCGAAAATGCGCAGTTCGGCCTGCCCGAGGTCAAGGTCGGGCTGTTCGCGGCGGCGGGCGGCGCCTTCCGGATCGTCAAGCAGCTGCCGCCGAAGCTGGCGATGGAACATCTGCTCACCGGCGATCCCTTCGATGCCGCGACCGCGCTGCGCCATGGTTTCGCCAATCGCGTCGTGCCGCTCGCCGACCTGATGCCGACCGCGATCGCGCTCGCCGAGAAGATCGCGGGCAACGCCCCCTTGTCGGTGCAGGCGTCGAAGCGCGTCGCGCTCCGGATGCAGGACGGGGCGATCGCCGGCGACGATGCGCATTGGGCCGACAACAGCCGCGAACGCAAGCTGCTGATGGCGAGCGAGGACGCGCGCGAAGGCCCGCGCGCTTTTGCCGAGAAGCGCAAGCCGGTGTGGAAGGCACGCTGAGATGAGCATGACCGATCCCGAACGCATTCCCGTCATCATCGGCGTCGGGCAGGTTAACGACCGCCCCGACGATCCCGACCGGGGGCTCGACTCGCTCGGCCTGATGGTCGAGGCACTGAAGGTCGCGGCGCAGGACGCCGGCGTCCCGCTCGCCGACATCGACAGCCTCGCGATCGTCGACCAGATCAGCTTCCATCATCTCGGCAAGCTGTGCGAACCGCTCGCGGCGGCGATCGGCGCCAATCCCGCGATCAACTACCAGTCGGCGGCGCCGCATGGCGACACGCCGATCCGCCTGCTCAACGAGGCCGCGAACCGCATCGGCGCGGGCGAGGTCAAGCTGGCGGCCGTCGTCGGCGGCGAGGCGCTGCGCACCGCCGCGGGCCGCGCCGCCAAGGCGGCGAGCGGCGAGGACAAGAGCTATAATGCCGTGCGCAAGGTGGCGACGCGGCGCGAGCCCAACTACGCCCAGAGGCACGGCCTGTCGGCGCCGGTCGACGTCTATCCGCTCTATGAAAATGCGACGCGCGCGGCGTGGGGCGAAAGCCTCGAGGACGCGCAGTTCGAAAGCGCCGAAATCTGGTCGCGCTTTTCCGAGGTCGCGGCGGAAAACCCCGGCGCGTGGATAAGAAAGCCCGCCTCGCCCGCCGACATCCTCGACGTGAACGAACGCAACCGCCCGATCGCCTTTCCCTATTCGAAGCTGATGGTCGCCAATTCGTCGGTGAACCAGGGCGCGGGCTTCCTCGTCGCCAGCCTTGCCGAGGCACGGCGGCGCGGCATCGCCGAGGACCGGCTGATCTATGTCGGCATGGGCGCGGCCGCGAAGGAACCCGCGAGCATTCTGGCGCGCGACCGCTACGACCATAGCGTCAGCATGGAGACGTCGATCGCCCGCACGCTCGACCTGAACGGTATGACGGTCGAGGATTTCGACTGCGTCGAACTCTACAGCTGTTTCCCCTGCGTGCCGAAGATGGCGCGGCGCGTCCTCGGCTGGCCATGGGACCGGCCCGCAAGCGTGTTCGGCGGCCTGACCTTCGGCGGCGGCCCGATCGCCAATTACATGAGCCACGCGGTCGTCTCGATGGTCGACAAGCTGCGCCGCGAAGGCCGCTATGGCTTCCTGTTCGCCAATGGCGGTTTCGCGACCGACAATCATTGCATCGTGCTGGGCAACCGGCCGATCGCCGCGGCACGCTTTCCGCAGGATTTCGACTATCAGGCCGAAGCCGAGGAAAAGCGCGGCCCCGTTCCCGAACTGGTCGAGGATTATGCGGGGCCGGCGACGATCGAGAGCTACACGGTCTTCTACGGGCGCGACGGCGCGCCCAGGGCGGGCGTCGTCGTCGCGCGCACGCCCGAAGGGCAGCGCACGCTCGCGCATGTCGACGTGCGCGACGCGGCGATGCTGGCGTTCCTGACCGACGGCACGCACGAACCGGTGGGCACCGAAGGGCGGATCGTGGCGCTGGACGAGGGATTCGGCTGGTGGGCGAACTGATCCTCTCCCCTCCCGCTTGCGGGAGGGGTCGGGGGTGGACCAGCGGTGTTGCATTCGCCCACCCCGCTGCGGCTAGCGAACGAGTTCGCAAGCCTCGCTGCCCCTCCCGCAAGCGGGAGGGGAACTAGATCTCGAACGACACCCCCTGCGCAAGCGGCAGCGCGTCCGAATAATTCACCGTGTTCGTCGCGCGGCGCATATAGGCCTTCCAGCTGTCCGACCCGCTCTCGCGGCCGCCGCCCGTCTCTTTCTCGCCGCCGAAGGCGCCGCCGATCTCGGCCCCGCTCGTCCCCAGATTGACGTTGGCGATGCCGCAGTCGCTCGCGGCGAGGAAGCGCTCGGCCTCGGTCAGGTCGCGTGTGAAGATCGCCGACGACAGCCCCGCGGCGACGGCGTTGTGCAGCCGGATCGCCGCGTCCAGATCGTCGTAGCGCATCACGTAGAGGATCGGTGCGAAAGTCTCCTCCAGCACCGGCCCGACCTGCCCCGGCATCTCGACCAGCGCCGGACGGACATAATAGCTCGCGCCCTCGCCGACGCGCGTCCCGCCATGGACGACGCCGCCCGCATCGCGCGCGGCGGCCAGCGCCGCCTGCATCGCCTCGAACGCGGCCCGGTCGATCAGCGGCCCGACGAGCACGTCGCCTTCCAGCGGGTTGCCGACCGCGACGCTCGCATAGGCGGCTTTCAACCGCGCGACGAAGGCGTCATGGATGCTGTCGTGGACGAACAGCCGCCGCGTCGTCGTGCAGCGCTGCCCCGCCGTGCCCATCGCCCCGAACGCCACCCCGCGCAGCGCGAGGTCGAGGTCGGCCGACGGCGCGACGATCACGCCGTTGTTGCCGCCGAGTTCGAGGATCGCGCGCGCGAAGCGCCCGGCCAGCCGCGGCGCGACCGCGCGGCCCATCCGCGTCGAGCCGGTCGCCGAAACGAGCGCGACGCGGGCGTCGTCGACCAGCGCCTCGCCCGCCTCGCGCCCGCCGATCAGAAGCTGCGACAGCCCCGCGGGCGCTTCGCCGAAACGCGCCAGCGCGCGCTCGAAGATCGCCTGCGTCGCCAGCGCGGTGAGCGGCGTCTTTTCGGACGGCTTCCACACCACGCTGTTGCCGCACACCAGCGCCAGCGCGGCGTTCCACGCCCATACCGCGACCGGGAAATTGAAGGCCGAGATCACGCCGACGACGCCGAGCGGGTGCCAGACCTCCATCATCCGGTGCCCCGGGCGCTCGGTCGCGATGGTGAGGCCATAGAGCTGCCGCGACAGCCCGACCGCGAAGTCGCAGATGTCGATCATCTCCTGCACCTCGCCCGCGCCCTCCGACGGAATCTTGCCCGCCTCGATCGTCACCAGCCGAGCGAGGCTATCCTTCGCGGCGCGCAATTCCTCGCCGAACAGCCGCACCAGCTCGCCGCGCCGCGGCGCCGGGACCCGGCTCCACGCGCGGAATGCCGCGGTCGCCCTGTCCAGCGCCGCATCGATGTCGGCCGCGCCGGAAACGCGCACCATCGCGACCTGCTCGCCGGTCAGCGGCGACAGCGACGGCATCGAACCGTCGGACCATGCGGCACGGTCGACACCCAATGCGTCGAGCAAGCGTCCAGTTTCTTCCGTGATCCCGGCCAACGTCCATCCTTTCAGCCTTTCGCCTTCCATCCCAATACCCCTCTCTCCGTTCGTGTCGAGCGAAGTCGAGACACCCCGAAGGCGAATGCAAGCGATAGGCATCTCGACTTCGCTCGATGCGAACGGATAAGGAAGGAAAAAGGATTCGCGGCCGAACGCCCCGGCAACGGGCAGGCCCAAAGATCGGGAGAATCAAGGATGTCCGAACTGCCCCCTTCCGAGCCCTTCGTCCCGGTCCCGCCCGCGGCAGCGGCGAACACGCACACCAGCGCCGCCGATTACGAGCGGCTCTATGCCGAAAGCATCGCCGATCCCGATGCCTTCTGGGCGAAGGAGGCCGAACGGCTCGACTGGTTCACCCCGCCCACGAAGATCGCCAACTGGTCGTTCGATCCCGTCAGCATCAAATGGTATGAGGACGGCGTCCTCAACCTCTGCCACAATGCGCTCGACCGCCATGTCGCGGCGGGCCGCGGCGACCGGACCGCGATCATCTTCGAACCCGACGCCCCCGACGGCGAGGCGCGGACGATCAGCTATGCGGCGCTGCTCGCCGACGTCGTCCGCATGGCGAACACGCTGAAGAAGCTGGGCGTCCGCAAGGGCGACCGCGTCACCATCTATATGCCGATGATCCCCGAAGGCGCGGTGGCGATGCTCGCCTGCGCGCGGATCGGCGCAATCCACAGCGTCATCTTCGGCGGCTTCTCGCCCGAGGCGATCCACGGCCGCATCGAGGATTGCGGCAGCGACTGGGTGATCTGCGCCGACGAGGGGCTGCGCGGCGGCCGCACCATTCCGCTGAAGGCCAATGTCGACAAGGCGCTCGAACGCGTCGCGGTGAAGGGCGTGCTCGTCATCGCGCACACCGGCGGCGACATCGCGATGAAGGAAGGCCGCGACCATTGGTACGACGCGCTGTCGGCCGACGTCGGCGCCGAATGCCCCTGCGAGCCGATGGGGGCGGAGGACCCGCTGTTCATCCTCTATACCTCGGGCTCGACCGGCAAGCCCAAGGGCGTGCTTCACACCACCGGCGGCTATTCGGTGTGGATCGCATCGACCTTCTGGTACGGCTTCGACTATCGCCCCGGCGAGATCTTCTGGTGCACCGCCGACATCGGCTGGGTCACCGGGCACAGCTATGTCGTCTACGGCCCGCTGCAGAACGGCGCGACAACGCTGATGTTCGAGGGCGTTCCCAATTATCCCGACCACGACCGCTTCTGGCAGGTCGTCGACAAGCACAAGGTCGACATCCTCTATACCGCGCCGACCGCGATTCGCGCGCTGATGCGCGAAGGCGACGATTATGTGACGCGCCACGACCTGTCGTCGCTGCGCCTGCTGGGCAGCGTCGGCGAGCCGATCAACCCCGAGGCGTGGCGCTGGTATCACGACGTCGTCGGCAAGGGCCGCGTGCCGGTGGTCGACACCTGGTGGCAGACCGAGACCGGCGGCACGATGATCACCACCCTGCCCGGCGCGCATCCGATGCAGCCGGGAAGCGCGGGGCGCCCCTTCTTCGGCGTCCGCCCGCAACTCGTCGATGCCGACGGCAACGTCCTCGCCGACGAACATGATGGCGGGGTCGCCGAGGGCAATCTGTGCATCACGCACAGCTGGCCGGGGCAGATGCGCACCGTCTATGGCGATCACGAGCGCTTCGTTCAGACCTATTTCTCGACCTACAAGGGCAAATATTTCACCGGCGACGGCTGCCGCCGCGACGCCGAAGGCTATTGGCGGATCACCGGCCGCGTCGACGACGTCATCAACGTGTCGGGACACCGCATGGGCACCGCCGAGGTCGAAAGCGCGCTGGTGCTGCACGAACTGGTGGCGGAGGCGGCGGTCGTCGGCTTCCCGCACGACATCAAGGGCCAGGGCATCTACGCCTATGTCACGCTGAACGCGGGCATCGAGCCGACCGACGAGATCGTCGCCATGCTGAAGCAGCAGGTGCGCACCGAGATCGGCCCGATCGCGACCCCCGACCATATCCACCTGACCCCGGCGCTGCCCAAGACGCGCTCGGGCAAGATCATGCGGCGCATCCTGCGCAAGATCGCGGAGAACGACTTCGGGTCACTCGGCGACACTTCGACCCTCGCCGACCCGAGCCTGGTCGATGGGCTGATCGAGGAGCGGCGGAACCGGTAGCTTCGCCGCCCCCGGGCAAAAGCTGGCGCGGCGCCAAACGTCAGAAATGCTGGCCGTCAGAAATGCCGGTGGTCAGAAATGAAAGTCCGGCAGCGTGTCGAGCGCGTGCCCCAACGCCGCGGCCCAACCGTCGGACACGCTCTGGTAATAGGGATCGCCGCGTTCGAAGCGACGTTCGCGCACGGTGGTGAAGTCGTCGCGCGCATGGACCTTCAGGTCGATCGGCAGGTCGACCCCGGCGTTGGCGCGGATCGTCGAATCGAACGAGACGCACAGCAGTTTCACCGCATCCTCGAACGCCATGGCGGGGTGATAGGAGCGGACGATCATCGGGCGGCCGTATTTGGTCTCGCCAATCTGGAAGAAGGGATTGTCCTCGCCCGATTCGATGAAATTGCCCTCGGGATAGATCAGGAACAGCCGCGGCTCGCCGCCGCGGATCTGCCCCCCGACGATCAGCGAGGCGCGAAAGATCGATTCGGCGTTCTGGCCCTCCGCGCCATAGCGCATCACAATGCCGCGCAGCGTCTCGCCGATGATCGTCGCGACCTCGAACATCGACGCCGCGGTGAGGATCGGCGGGTGCCGGTCGCCGGGCGCCTTGAGCCGCTCGTCGAGCAGGCTGACGACCCCCTGCGTCGTCGCCAGATTGCCCGCCGACATCAGCGTGATCACGCGCTCGCCGGGAACGTGCCAGCTCCGCATCTTGCGGACCTGCGAGATGTCGTCGACACCCGCGTTGGTGCGGGTGTCCGACATGAACACCAGTCCCTTGTTCAGGCGCATGCCGACGCAATAGGTCATCGCCCGAGGTTCGCCCGGTCCGCCGCCGCCGTCAAGGGCAGCGGCGCGCGCGGCCTCAAAGCGCCCCGTGGCAATGCTTGTATTTGCGGCCCGACCCGCAGGGACAGGGCGCGTTGCGGCTGATCTCCATCGCCGCATAGGGATTCTCGCCTTCCGGCAGGTCGGGACGCGGCGCCGCCATCGGGGGCAGCGTGTCGGCGATCACGCCGAGCGATCCGCCGTCGATGTCGGCGCTGTTGTCCTCGCCGGTGAAGGGGTCGATGTGGGTGGTCAGGAAGTCGGGGAGATCGGGCAGCGGCAGCGGCTCGGGCTCCTGGAACTGGAAGTCGATCCGCGCGACGGTGCGCGTCACATCCTCGCGGATGTTCTGGAGCATGCGCTCGAACAGCGCGAAGGCTTCCTGCTTATATTCGTTGATCGGCTGCTTCTGCGCATAGGCGCGCAGGAAGACGACCTGGCGCAGCGCGTCGAGCGTCGACAGATGCTCCTTCCAATGATGGTCGAGTGTCTGGAGCAGGATCGACTTCTCGATCCCGCGCCACGTTTCGGGGTCGACCTGCGCCGCCTTCGCGGCGGCGGCGTCCTCGGCCATCTTCTGGATGCGCTCCTCGAAGATTTCGGGATCGACCTCGTCCTCTTCCATCCACGCTTCGAGCGGCGGCGTCAGTTCGAGCACGTCGGCGATGCGCGCCTTCATCTGCGCGATGTCCCACTGCTCGGGATAGCTGCCGGGCGGGCAGGCGTCGGCGACGATCGAATTGACCGTTTCGGCGCGCATCGCGTCCATCGCGTCGTCGACCGTGTCGCTGTCGATGATCTCGCCGCGCTGGTCGTAGATGACCTTGCGCTGGTCGTTCATGACGTTGTCATATTCGACGACCTGCTTGCGGATGTCGTAGTTGCGCGCCTCGACCTTCTTCTGCGCGGTCTCGATCGCCTTCGACAGCCATTTCGACCCAATCGCCTCGCCGTCCTCCAGATTCTTGTTCATCATCTTGGCGAACAGCGTGTCGGGGCCGAAGATGCGCAGCAGGTCGTCGTCGAGGCACAGGTAGAATTTCGACAGGCCGGGGTCGCCCTGGCGTCCCGAGCGGCCGCGCAGCTGGTTGTCGATGCGGCGGCTTTCATGGCGTTCGGTGCCGAGCACGAACAGCCCGCCCGCCGCCTTCACCGCCTCGCGTTCGGCGGCGACCTCCTCGCGGATGCGCGCTTCGGCCGCCTCACGCTCGGGCCCCGCAGGCATGTCGCCCACTTCGTTCTCGATGCGCGATTCCTCGTTGCCGCCCAGCTTGATGTCGGTGCCGCGGCCCGCCATGTTGGTCGCGATGGTGACGGCGCCCAGCCGCCCCGCCTGCGCGACGATATTGGCCTCGCTCTCGTGGAAGCGCGCGTTGAGCACGCTGTGCGCGACGCCCTCCTTTTCGAGGAAGGAGGAGAGCAGTTCCGACTTCTCGATCGACACCGTGCCGACCAGCACCGGCTGGCCACGCTCGTTCGCCTCGCGGATCGTACGCGCGATGGCGCCGAACTTGTCGGTGATGTTCTTGTAGAACTCGTCCTCCTCGTCGGCCCTCGCGATCGGGCGGTTGGTCGGGATGGTGACGACGTTCATCTTGTAGATTTCGAAGAATTCGGCCGCCTCGGTCGCCGCGGTGCCGGTCATGCCCGCGAGCTTCGGATACATGCGGAAATAATTCTGGAAGGTGATCGACGCGAGCGTCTGGTTCTCGGGCTCGATCTTGACCCCTTCCTTCGCCTCGACCGCCTGGTGCAAGCCATCGGACCAGCGGCGCCCGTCCATCATGCGGCCGGTGAACTCGTCGATGATGACGACCTTGTCGTCCTTGACGATATAGTCGGTGTCGCGGCGGAACATCTGGATCGCCTTCAGCGCCTGGTTGACGTGATGGACGACCTGAGTGTTCTCGATGTCATAGAGGTTGCTGCCCTGGAGCAGCCCGGCGGCCTCGAGCAGCCGCTCGACATGCTCGGTGCCGTCCTCGGTCAGGCTGATCGACTTGGTCTTCTCGTCCTTCTCGTAATCGGCTTCGACGAGCTGGTTCACCACCTCGTTGACGCGGATGTAGAGTTCCGACTTGTCGTCGGTCGGGCCCGAGATGATCAGCGGCGTGCGCGCCTCGTCGATCAGGATCGAATCGACCTCGTCTACGATGCCGAAGTTGAAGGGGCGGTGCACCATCTGCGTGCGGTCGAACTTCATGTTGTCGCGCAGATAGTCGAACCCCAGTTCGTTGTTCGTCGCATAGGTGATGTCGCAATTATAGGCTTCGCGCCGCTGCGTCTCGTTGAGGTTCGGGACGATGACGCCGGTGGTGAGGCCAAGGAAGCCATAGACCTCGGCCATCCATTCGGCGTCTCGGCGGGCCAGATAGTCGTTGACCGTGACGACGTGGACGCCCTTGCCCTCGAGCGCGTTCAGATAGACGGGCAGCGTCGCCATCAGCGTCTTGCCCTCGCCGGTCGCCATCTCGGCGATCTCGCCGCGGTGGATGACGATGCCGCCGACCATCTGCACGTCGAAATGCCGCATGCCGAGCCTGCGCCTCGCCGCTTCGCGGACAGTGGCGAAGGCTTCGGGCAGGATATCGTCGAGCGTCTCGCCGGCTTCGAGCCGGTCGCGGAATTTCTGTGTCTGCGCGCGCAGGCCGTCGTCGTCGAGCGCCTCCATCGCGGGCTCGAAGGCGTTGATCCCGGTGACGATCTTGCGAATCGAGGCGACGTAGCGGTCGTTGGACGAACCGAAAAGGCTTTTGGCGAAGCTGCCGAACATGGCGATTTCCTTGGTATATGAACTGAAAGAGGCGGCTTGTGCGCCGCCGGGCCGCTGATTGCGGCCGCTGGTCGATCGTCAGGCGCGAAGGCCCGCGAAAAAGGCTATTCGAGCGCCCGGTCGATGCGGCCGAGCAGGCCGGGAAGATGCGGCGCCGACGAGCGCGGCGCCTTGCGGCAGGCGCAGGAGGCGCGGCGGGTCGGGGTCGGGTCGACGGGACGGCGGACCTTGTCGTTATTCTCGCTCTGGCTCGCGACATCGGCGAGCAGGACGAGCGACCCCATCGTGGCGGGCGCCAGCGGCGCGGCCACGGCCCGGTCCGCACCGGCGAGGCCGGTCAGCAAGGCCAAAAGGGTCAGCAATAACCGCAAGAATCGCCCCTCTTCAGGTTGAGCGCGCACCCCTATGCGCACGCGACGCTGAACATAGGGTGAAAGCCCCGCCGCGTCTAGGGTCCTGACCCCCGGGATCGGCATTGCCGCTTGACGCGCGGGCTTCCGACGCTCCATCCCTCGCTGACAAACATGTCAGGGAGGGCGCGATGACGAGGAAGGCGATTTTCATCACCGGCGGCGGATCGGGGATCGGCCGGGCGACCGCGCGACATTTCGCCGCGCAGGGCTGGTTCGTCGGCATCGCAGACGTCAATGCGCAAGGGATCGACGAAACCGCGGCGCTGCTTCCCGACGGCGCCTCGTCGCGCCACGTCATGGACGTGCGCGACCGCGACCAGTGGCGGGCGGCGCTTGCCGATTTCGCGGCGGCGAGCGGCGGCCGGCTCGACGTATTGTTCAACAATGCCGGCATCGGAACGGGGGGCCAGTTGATCGACATGCCGCCCGAGGAGGCCGACCGGCTGATCGCGATCAACTTCGGTGGCGTCGTCAACGGCATCTACGCGGCGCTGCCGCTGCTCCGCGCGACGCCGGGGGCGACGATCCTCAACACGGGCTCCGCATCGGGCTTCTACGGCGTCGGCGGGCTCGCCATCTATTCGGCGACCAAATTCGCGGTGCGCGGCCTCACTGAGGCCCTCGATATCGAATTCGCGAAGCACGGCATCGAGGTCCGCTCGCTGATGCCGGGCTTTATCGACACCCCGCTGCTCGATCAGGTCAGCGCCGACAGCAACGAGCCCGCGCGCAATCGCCTGTCGGCGAACGGATATGAGATCGTGCCCGTCGAACGCGTCGCCGAAGCGGCGTGGGACGCGGTGCACGGCGACCGGGTGCATGTGACGGTGGGCAAGATGGCGAAGCGTCTCGCCCGCATCGCCCGCTGGTTCCCCGGCCTGATCGTCAAGCAGTCGAAGAAGGTCGACGGTCTGGGGGGATAGGCCGAGCGTGACGCGCCGTCCCTAAGGTCACGATCCTAGCCCCGCTCCACCACGCGCCACGCGAGCTCCGCGAACTCGCACAGCAGGGGCCGCGTGTCGCGCGGGTCGATGATGTCCTCGACCCCGAATTTCTCCGCGGTGCGGAACGGGCTGCGTACGCGGTTGAGCCGTTCGCGGATCGCCTCCAGATGCGCCGCCGGGTCTTCGGCCGCTTCCAGCTCGCTCTTGTAGGCGACCTCGACTCCGCCCTCGATCGGCAGGCTGCCCCAGTCGCCCGACGGCCAGGCGAAGCGGTACTGGAAGCGCTCGGCGTTCGACATCGCGCTCCCCGCGATGCCGTAGGCGCGCCGCACGACCACCGACGCGAGCGGCACCGACGCGCGGTAGATCGCGTTCATCGCCTGCACGCCATAGCGGATCGTCCCCGTCCGCTCGGCCTCGCCGCCGATCATGAAGCCCGGATTGTCGACGAGGTGGACGATCGGCAGATGGAACTGGTCGGCGAGCTTGACGAAGCGTTCCGCCTTCTCGCTCGTCTTCGCGTCCCACGATCCGCCGAGATAGGTGGGATCGCTGGCGAGCACCGCGACCGGCCAGCCGTCGAGGCGGGCAAAGGCGGTGATGACCGCCCGTCCCCAGCGCGCGCCCATTTCGAAGA
Source organism: Sphingopyxis sp. 550B (assembly GCF_057401805.1). Taxonomy (NCBI): domain Bacteria; kingdom Pseudomonadati; phylum Pseudomonadota; class Alphaproteobacteria; order Sphingomonadales; family Sphingopyxidaceae; genus Sphingopyxis; species Sphingopyxis sp. 550B. Next base: position 122,175 of record NZ_CM171610.1, read on the forward strand.
CGCTGCCCTTGTCGAACACGGCTTCGGCGATGCGCCGCATCGAATAGACCTGCTTCGCCTCGCGCGGCACGACCGACAGCAGCGCCTCCTCGCGCCGGCCCGCGGGGTCGCGATTCTTCGTCCGCACGGCGCGATCGTGGATCGACGACGGCAGATAGGACAGGAAGCGACGCGCGCGCGCGAACGCCTCCGCCTCGCTCGCTACCTCGTCGTCGACGACGCCGTTGCGCGTGTGCACGTCGCTGCCGCCCAGTTCCTCGCGGTCGAGCGTGTCGCCGATCGCCGCCGCGACCGCCGGCCCCGCCGCGAAAAGCTGCGACAGGCCGCGCACCATCAGGCTGTAGTGGCTCGCGACGACCCGCGCCGCGCCCAGCCCGGCCGTCGGCCCCAGCGCGAGCGCGACCACCGGCACGGTATCGAGATTGGCGATGATCTGGTCCCAGCCGGGCACATGCGGGATATAGGTATAGCCCATGTCCTCCAGCGTCTTGACCGACCCGCCGCCGCCGGTGCCGTCGATCATGCGGATCAGCGGCAGGCGATATTCGTGCGCCATCGCCTCGCACTGGATGAACTTGCGGTGCAGCGCCGCGTCGGCCGCGCCGCCGCGCACGGTAAAGTCGTCGGCGCTCGCGACCACCGGCCGCCCGTCGATATTGGCGCGGCCGAAGATGAAGTTGCTCGCAGCCAGATCTTCCAGTTCGCCGTCGGGACCATAAGTGCCCCGTCCCGCGATCTGCCCGATCTCGCGAAAGCTGCCCGCGTCGACGATCGCGGCGAGCCGCGCCCGCGCGTCCATCTTGCCGCGGCTGTGCTGGCGCGCGACCTTTTCGGCGCCGCCCATCTTCTCCGCCATCGCGCGCCGCGCGGCGAGTTCGGCGACTTCCTTTTCCCAGCTCATCGCGCGACGCTAGCTTACGTTGACGGAAACGTCATTCCCATTTTCTCCCCTCCCGTTTACGAGAGGGGCAGCGAGACTTGAGCCTGCGCAGCAGGCGCTGGTCGCAGCGGGGTGGGCATGGGGCGCGGCGTCGCCTGCCCACCTCATTGCGGCTAGGCAGCAAGCTGCCAAGCCTCATTGCCCCTCCCGCCTGCGGGAGGGGACAAAAGGGAGACAAAAAATGACCGACATCACCCTCGCAGGCCGCACCGCGCTCGTCACCGGCGCCTCGCGCGGCATCGGGCGCGGGATCGCGCTGGCGCTGGCCAGGGCGGGCGCCGATATCGCGGTCAACTATACGCGCGATGGCGAGGCCGCCGCCGAAACGGTGGCCGGGGTGATCGCACTCGGCCGCAAGGCTCGGGCCTATCAGGCATCGGTCGCCGACGAAGCGGCGTCCGCCGCGATGGTCGCCGCGATCGAGGCCGATTTCGGCCCCATGTCGATCCTGATCAACAGCGCCGGCATCGCCAGCCGCGGCAAGACCGTCGCCGGCACCGACGCCGCCGAGGTCGAGAAGCTGCTCGCCATCCACGCGGTCGGCGCCCACCGCCTGTCGCGCCTCGCGCTGCCGCAGCTTCGCCGGCACGAGCGCAGCGATATCGTCGTCATATCGAGCGTCGCGACGCTGAACCACGCCGCGAACGGCGCGCCCTACAACATGGCGAAGGCGGCGGCCGAGGCGCTGGCGCTCACCCTCGCCAAGGAAGAAGTGCGCAGCGGCGTGCGCGTCAACATCGTCGCACCGTCGCTGACCGTCAGCGACATGGGCGAGCGGCTGGCACGCGCGATCACCGGCCAGGACGACATCCACCATCTCGACGCCAAATTCCCCTTCGGCCGCGTCCCCACGCCCGACGACGTCGCCGCGGCGGTGCTGTGGTTCGTCTCCGACGCCAACCCCTATTGTTCGGGGCAGAAGCTCAACATCGACGGCGCCGGACAGGCGAGCTTTCGCTGACCCCCGCACCATCGCCCACATGACCCGTCCCTAATGATCCCGAGGTCCGATCCATGAAATCCTTCGCCGCCCTTGCCCTTGCCGTCCTGCTTGCGGGCTGCGCCGCCGCCCAGTCGAAGGAACCGCGCGCCGCGTCCGAAACGGCGCCGCCCGCCGGCCCGATGTTCGAGCCGACCGAGGTGCGCTCGGCGGGGTCGGTGACGGTCGACGGCGTCGCCATCGCCTATCAGGCGGTGGCTGGCACGCTGGTCGTCCACCCGAAGGGCTGGACCGACACGCTCGCCGCCGAACGCCGCCGCGACAAGGATGCCGGAAAAGACGTCCCCGACGCCGAGGCGTCGATGTTCTACACCGCCTATTTCAAGGAGGGCGCCCCCGCCGAGAGCCGCCCTATCACCTTCTTCTTCAACGGCGGCCCCGGATCGCCGACGCTGTGGCTGCACATGGGCGCCTTCGGCCCGGTGCGCGTCGAGACGCCCGATCTGGTTCACGGCGGCGCGCCCTATCGCATCGTCGCCAACGACCAGAGCCTGCTGGGCGTCAGCGACCTCGTCTTCGTCGACGCGCCGGGCACCGGCTTCAGCCGCGTCGCGGGCAAGGACAAGGCCGACGCCTTCTTCGGCGTCGATCAGGACATCCACGCCTTCACCGTTTTCATCCGCGATTTCCTGTCGAAACACGGCCGCTGGAAATCGCCCAAATATCTCTATGGCGAAAGCTATGGGACGATGCGCGCCGCGGGGATGACGCTGGCGCTGCAACGGCAGGACATCGACCTCAACGGCGTGATCCTGCTGTCCGACATCCTGAACTGGGACCTCATCCCCGACGACCCGCAGCTCAACCCCGGGGTCGACCTGCCCTATATCGTGTCGCTGCCGACCTATGCCGCGACCGCCTGGTATCACAAGCGCGCCGCGGGCAATCCTCCCGAGTTGCGCCCCTTCCTCGACGAGGTCGAGAAATTCGCCACCACCGACTATGCGCTCGCGCTGATGAAGGGGAACGGGCTTCCCGACGATGAGCGGCAGGCGATCGCCGCAAGGCTCCACGCCTATACCGGGCTGCCGCTCGCCTATCTGCTCAAGACGAACCTGCGCATCGAATATGGCGCGATGCAGAAGGAACTGCTCGCCGACAAGGGCCAGACGACCGGGACGCTCGACACGCGCTTCACCGGGCCGACGCTCGACCCGCTGAGCAAGACCGCCTCCTACGATCCGCAGGGCAGCGCGATCGGCGGCGCCTACACCGCGGCGTTCAACGATTACGCCCGGCGCACGCTCGGCTATGGCGAGGGCCGGCATTACGAGGGCAGCCTCGGCGTCTATGGAAGCTGGGATTACAAGCACGAACCACCCGAGGCCGGCAGGCCGCTGATCGCGCTCCCCAACGTGCTGCCGGACCTGGCGGCCGCGATGAAGCAGAATCCGCAGATGAAGCTGCTCGTCACCGGCGGCTATTTCGACGTCTCGACCCCCTATTTCGCGGGCTGGTACGAGCTTCAGCACCTGCCGGTTCCCAAGGAGCTGCAGGCGAACATCGCCTATAAATATTATCCCGCCGGCCACATGGTCTATGTCAACGTCCCGTTGCTTCGCGAGATGCGCGTCGACGTCGCCGACTTCATCCGCCGCACCGACCATATCGACTGAACCGCGCGGCGGTCATCTCATCGCGCCGAAGCCCCGTCATGCGTCCCGACTCGTCCTCGCCGCTCGTCCCCTTCCTCGTCGCCTGCGCGGGGATCGCGACCTATTCGTCGATGGACGTGCTGATGAAGGGGCTGTCGATCGGCATCGGCGCCTATAATGCGGTGTTGTGGCGCACGATGGCGGGAAGCGTGCTGAGCGGTCTCGTCTATTTCGCGGCGCGGCCGGCGCGCCCCGATGCGGCGACGATGCGCATCCATGCCTGGCGCTCGCTGTTCGTCACCGGCATGGCGCTCGGCTTCTTCTGGGCGCTCGCGCGGCTGCCGATGGCCGAGGCGATAGCGCTCGCCTTCGTCGCGCCGCTGCTCGCGCTCTACATGGCCGCGATCTTCCTCGGCGAGCGGATCGGGCGGCGCTCGATCGCCGCGTCGCTGCTGGGATTCGCGGGGGTGCTGGTGATCGTCGCGGGCAAGTTGGGCGACGGCGGGCACGACACGCAGGCGCTGTGGGCGGTCGGCGCGGTGTTCCTTTCGGCGGTCTGCTACGCCTACAACCTCATCCTCGCGCGGCGGCAGGCGAAGATGGCGGGACCGGCGGAGATCGCCTTCTACCAGAATCTGTTCGTCGCGCTGTTCCTGTCGCTTGCGGCGCCGTGGTTCGCGGCGATTCCCGCCGCCGCCCACGCTGCGCCGATCGTCGGCGCCGCGCTGCTCGCCATCCTGTCGCTGCTGCTGCTGAGCTGGGCCTATGCGCGTGCCGAGGCGCAAATCCTGGCGACCACCGAATATACGGGCTTCCTGTGGGCGATGCTGTTCGGCTGGTTCTTCTATGCCGAGCCGGTGACGCTGCCGACGATCGCCGGCGCGCTGCTGATCGTCGCGGCCTGCCTGATCGTCACGCGCAAGACCCCGCGTAGAGATCCGGTCGAACCGGCAGCGGCTTAGGCTCTACTACATAAAGAATTCACACCGCCGCGCGCGCGAGCCGGTCGTTGATCGCCGCGCCCAGCCCATCGGCCGGAATCGCGGCAACCGCGATCCGCGGCTTTACGCTCGCCGCCCCTGCATGCAGCGCGTCGAACAGATGCGCCGCCGCCTCGGTCGCGTCGCCCGCCTCGCTCAGGCAATAGTCGCCGCGCAGGGCACCGAAGCCGATGCCGAACTCGTCGGGCGCAAAGGAAGCCGCATCCAGCCGCACCGGCTTGCCCGGCGCATAATGACTTGCCAGCATACCGGGGGCAACGACGTCGGCCCCCTTGCGTCCGCGGACGGGGAGGCCGCTGGCTGCGCCGAGCATCGCCGCCGTCACCGGCCCCGGTCGCAGCACCTCCACCGCGCCGTCCACGACCCGTGCGATCGTCGATTCGACCCCGGCCGTCGTCGCGCCGTCGTCGATCACCAGCGCGATCCGTCCGTCGAGGCTCGTCAGCACATGCGCCGCCCTCGTCGGGCTCACCCGGCCGCTGGCGTTGGCGCTCGGCGCGGCGAGCGGCGCGCGGCTGGCGGCAAGCAGCGCCTGCATCGCGCGGTGCGCCGGGACGCGCAGCGCGATCGTGTCGAGCCCCGCCGTCGCGATGCGCGCAACCGGGCAGTCGCGTGTGCGCGGCACCACCAGCGTCAGCGGCCCCGGCCAGAAGCGCGCCGCGAGGGTGCGCTCGGCCGCGCCGAACACCCCCAGCGCCTCGGCCGCTGCCAGATCGGGCACATGGACGATCAGCGGGTTGAAGTCAGGCCGCCCTTTCGCGGCATAGATGCGCGCGACCGCATCGGCGTTCCGTGCATCGGCGGCGAGGCCGTAGACCGTTTCAGTCGGCACCGCGACCGGAAGCCCCTGCGCGACGAGCGTCGCGGCGCGCGCGACCGTGTCGGCGTCGAAGGCGCGGACTTCGGTTGCCATACTCTCGATTGGACCATCGGCCATGCCGCGCTATAGCGCCGGCTGCAACGGAATCACCCCCTAAAACGGGACGCTTCATGACCTACACCGCGCCGACCACCGAACATCTATTCGTCCTCGACCATATCGCCCGCATCGACGCGATGGCGCAGCACGAGCGCTTCGCCGCCGCGACCCCCGACATGGTCGAGGCGATCGTCACCGGCATCGGCGACTTCGCGGCAGAGGTCTACGCGCCGCTCAACCGCGTCGGCGACGTGAACAATCCCCGCTGGGAAGACGGCAAGGTGACCATGCCGCCGGGTTTCAAGGAAGCCTATCGGCAATTCGTCGAGGCGGGCTGGGGCAGCCTCGACGGCCCCGCCGCCTATGGCGGGCAGGACCTGCCCTTCACCCTCGCGACCGTGGTGATCGAGGCGCTGGGCAGCGCCGACATGGGCTTCACCCTGTGCAACATCCTGACCCCCGGCGCGATTCACGCGCTGATGGCCTATGGCACCGAGGAACAGCGCCGGACCTGGCTCCCGAAGCTCGTCACCGGCGAGTGGAACGGCACGATGAACCTGACCGAGCCGAGCGCGGGCAGCGACGTCGGCGCGCTGCGCTCGACCGCCGAGAAGGTGACCGAGGGCGAACATGCCGGCCTCTACCGGATCAGGGGGCAGAAGATTTTCATCACCTTCGGCGAGCACGACCTTACCGACAATATCGTCCACCTCGTTCTCGCGCGCACGCCGGGCGCGCCCGAGGGGACGCGCGGCATCTCACTGTTCCTCGTCCCCAAATACCGGCTCGATGCCGAAGGGCGGCCGACGATTTCGAACGGCGTGCGCTGCGCATCGATCGAACACAAGCTCGGCATCCACGGCTCGCCGACCGCGGTGATGATCTATGGCGAGGAGGAGGATTGCCTCGGCGAGATCGTCGGCGAAGAGATGGGCGGCATGCGCGCGATGTTCGTGATGATGAACAACGCCCGCCTGATGGTCGGCTGTCAGGGCGTCCAGATCGCCGAACGCGCGCTGCAGCAGGCACAACGCTATGCCGCCGAGCGCGTCCAGTCGGCACTCGCGGGTTCGCCCGACCGCACGCCGGTGACGATCGAGCATCATCCCGACGTCAAGCGCATGCTGTGGCGGATGCGCGCGCAGACCGAGGCCGCGCGCGCGCTCATCTATTATGCGTCGGCGCAGACCGATTTCGGCAAGCTGGGCGACGCTGCCGCGGCGCTGCGCGCCGACGTCCTGATCCCGCTGGCGAAGGCGCATGCGACCGACATCGGCTGCGAGGTCGCGAGCCTCGGCGTGCAGGTCCACGGCGGCATGGGTTTCATCGAGGAGACCGGCGCCGCGCAGCATTACCGCGACGCGCGCATCGCGCCGATCTATGAAGGCACCAACGGCATTCAGGCCGCCGACCTCGTCGGACGCAAGCTCGGCCTTGCCGGCGGCGAGGGCGTGCGCTCGCTGATCGCCGACATCGCGCACGGCGGCGCCGATTTCCCCGAACTGGCGCAGCTTGCCGAGGCGTGCGGCGCGGTCACCGACTGGCTCGAACAGGCGAGCATGCCCGACCGGCTTGCGGGCAGCTATCCCTATCTGACCATGCTCGCGACGGCGACCTGCGGCTGGCTGATGGCGATCGAGCATCGGGCGGCGAAAGCGGCGCTCGAAGCGGACGACGGCGATGCCGCCTTTCTGGGATCCAAGATCGCCTCGACGCGTTTCTATCTTCAGCAGATCGTGCCCGCCGCGACGGGTCTGGCCGCCGCCGTGCTCGCAGGCGACGCCGTGCTTCCCACGCTACCGCGGATCGGCTGATTTCCGCCGGGGTCGGGCGCATGATTAACGCGATGATAACCATCGCGTCCTAAGCACGGCGGGCAATCGCTGGAGACGTGCGTGCCCAATCCGGTCAGAAGCCTGATCATCAGTTGGCGGTCCATCGGCCTGTCGCTGCTGTTGAGCGTGCTCGTCGGCCTGTCGGCGGCCGCGGTGCCGCTCGACCGGCTGGTCGAAGCGGCCATCGGCCGGTTCGCCTGGCGACCGGTGTCGGGCGATATAGTGGTCGTCGCAATCGACGAGCGAACGCTCGACAATTCGCCCAAATCCAGCTTTTCGCTGACACAGCACGCACAGGTCGTCGACGCGGTCAATGCCGCCGGCGCGCGGCGGCTGTTCATCGATTTCTACTACAACCGACGCGAGGCGGACAGCGACTTTCCCCGACTGACCGGGGCCATTCGCCGCATGGGCGACCGGGTCGTCCTGGGGCTGGTTGCCGGCTCGAACAGGCCCGGCGATTTCCAGCCGACGTTCCTGCCCAGTCCCGCGTTCGGCTCTGCCGCCGGTCAGGCCAGCATAGGGCTGGAATATGATTTCTGGCAGGTCTGGCGTCTCGCGACGGCCGTCTCGATCGGCGGGAAAACCGTTCCGAGCTTTTCCGCGTTGTTGGCGCAGCGGTCGCTTCCGATCGGCAGTTTCGCGCTCGACTATTCCTATCGAACCAGCTCCATTCCTGTTTATGAGGCCATCGACCTGCTCTCGGGAAAGGTCGGCGGGCGCGAGTTGGCGGGCAAGGATGTCGTCTTCGCACCCACCGCCCCCTCCTTTCAGGATGCGCATTTTCTGCCGGGACATAATCGCGTGCCGGGCGCCTTCATCCATGTCATCGGCGCGGAGACGCTGAAGCGCGGCAATCCGGCCGATATAGGCTGGATGCCGGCGTTCGCACTCGCCCTCCTCACGACGTTGGGCGCCGTCGCCTTCCGCCGTGGCCGATGGTTCAATGCGACGGCATTGGGCACGATCGCGGCGCTGATCGTCGTCAAGGTCTGGCTGACGACGATGCTCGTCACCTGTTCGATCGGCGCCGCACTGGTCCTGATCGGGGTGTTCGGTGCCAATGTTTCGCGCCGCCGCCGCCGCGAATCGGCGCTCCACGAAAATCCCGTATCGGGGCTACCCAATTTCGAGGCGCTACGGTCGCAGGCGCCGTTCGGAAGCCACACCGTGGTTGCGGCAAAGCTGGTCAATTTCGGCGATCTCGTCGCCTTTCTGCCCGGCGAAGGCAGCCAGCAACTCGTCGAGCAGGTCGCACGCCGCCTGCAGCTCGCGTCGCAGTCGACGGCGCTGCACCACGACCCCGACGGCAACTTTGCCTGGCTCGTCCCATTTTATCAGCACAGCCAGATCGAGGCGCAACTCGCGGGCCTCGCCGCGCTGTTCAACGCCCCGCTGACGATCGGCGGCGCGCGCATCGACGTCGCGATCGCCTTCGGCGTCAACGACGAGTTCGAGGGATCGAATGCGCAGCGGCTGGCCGCGGCGCTGGTCGCCGCCGATCACGCGGTCCGCACCCGCGCGCTGTGGACCAAACATATGCCGCGCCAGCAGGAGGACGCCGGCTGGCAATTGAGTTTCCATTCGCAGCTCGAGGACGCGCTGACCGGCGGCGACATCTGGGTCGCCTTTCAGCCGCAATATGGCATCGCGACCGGCCAGCTGGTCGGCGTGGAGGCGCTGGTGCGCTGGACGCATCCGACGCGCGGCCCCATCCCGCCCGACGAGTTCATCGTCCAGGCCGAAAAGAGCCAGGACATCTATCGCCTGACGCTGTTCGTCATGGACCAGGCGATCCGGTCGGCGGCCCAGCTGCATGCTCGCGGCCTCCACGCCAACATGTCGGTGAACCTGTCTGCGGCGTTGCTCGACCATGACGACCTCGTCGGCACGATCCGCGTGATGCTCACAGCGCATCATCTGCCGCCCGAACTGCTGACGATCGAGATTACCGAAACCGCGCAGATCGAGAACAGCCGGCAGGCGCGCCAGACGCTGGCGCAGCTTCGTCGTGCCGGCATCCGCCTGTCGATCGACGATTATGGCACCGGCCAGTCCAACCTCGAATATCTGACCGAGATCGAAGCCGACGAGATCAAGATCGACAAGCGATTCGTGATGACGATGCGCGATTCGCAGCGCAACTTCGAAATCGTCAAATCGACCATCGATCTGGCGCATCGCCTGGGCGCCGTCGCGGTTGCCGAAGGGATCGAGGACGCCCCGACGATGGCGTTGCTCCATCAACTCGGATGCGATGTCGGACAAGGCTATCATCTTGGAAAACCGCAGTTGTTTTCCGATCTGGTCGCGTCGATCTTTCCCAACTCCCACAGCCGCATCGCATAGCTGCCAATCTGGCGGCAATCCCATTGGTTAAGACTCGATTTACCTTAAAAATTAAGGTATACGCGCGGTTAACTGTTCTCTTCGTGGGGCAGTGCCGACAGGAGATTGATCATGGGTTGGTTTTGGGGTTGGCTTGGTGGCTCCGGTAGCGCCATCGGCGGCGCGTCCGCCTAAGCCTTGAAAAACTGCAGGAAGGGCCTCGGCATCGCCGGGGCCTTTTCTTTTTGGGCGAATGGCGATTCGGGATGGAGCCATTTCCGTCCGCGCCCGGGCCCCACTGCCCCCATCCCGCTCCCTGCCATGACACGGCCGTTGACGGCCACGCACCTGAAAGCGTCGAACGCCGCGGAATAGCGTGACCGGCGCGCGTCGCGGAGCGTGCGCGAGCGATGAACCGAATCAAATCAGCGACGAATCGAGTCGGTAATCGGGCATTTACTCTCTTGCATCCCTGCGCCGAAGTGGCACTATAGGTGGTGGGTGATCCGTCGGGGGGCCCCAAGAAATTGTATCTGGCTGCAAATGGCGGATTTCCGTCGCTCTTCGTGCAGAGGGGCGGGAAAAGGACGTGGTGCGCCAAATATGTCCCACCCGACGCGCCGAAAGATGCTAGGCTGGGGCTTCGCCCCGAGTCGAACAAGACAAGAACGAAGGCGCCGTCGCGCGCCATGCAAACGGGGTGAAGCAGGATGGATTTTCGCGAGACCGAACGGGTGGAGATGAACGACGTGGCGACGGTGGAACTGACGAGAAACGATGCGCCCGGTGCGGCCGAATCGAAGACTGATTCGCCGGTCGTCGGGCAGGGCGATTCGGGCGAGCCGAAAGTGCACGCGCGCCGATTCGAGGTCACGACCGATTCCAGCCGCGACGCGCTGCTCACCGATTTCGGCAAGGAGACGCTGCAGGACCGCTATCTGCTGCCCGGCGAATCCTATCAGGACCTGTTCGCGCGAGTCGCGTGCGCCTATGCCGACGATGCCGACCACGCCCAGCGCCTCTACGACTATATCTCGCGCCTCTGGTTCATGCCTGCGACCCCGGTGCTCTCGAACGGCGGCACCGGCCGCGGCCTGCCCATCTCCTGCTATCTGAACTCGGTCGACGACAGCCTCGAGGGGATCGTCGGCACCTGGAACGAGAATGTCTGGCTGGCCAGCCGCGGCGGCGGCATCGGCACCTATTGGGGCAATGTCCGCGGCATCGGCGAACCCGTCGGCCTCAACGGCAAGACCAGCGGCATCATTCCCTTCGTGCGCGTGATGGACTCGCTGACCCTCGCGATCAGCCAGGGCAGCCTGCGCCGCGGTTCGGCCGCCTGCTACCTCGACATCTCGCATCCCGAGATCGAGGAGTTCCTCGAGGTGCGCAAGCCGTCGGGCGACTTCAACCGCAAGGCGCTCAACCTCCACCACGGCGTCCTCCTGACCGACGAGTTCATGGAAGCGGTGCGCGACGGCGCCGAGTTCAACCTGCGCAGCCCCAAGGACCAGAGCGTCCGCGGCACCGTCGACGCGCGCGGGCTGTTCCAGAAGCTGGTCGAGACGCGGCTCGCGACCGGCGAGCCCTACATCATCTTCATCGACCAGGTGAACCGCATGATGCCCAAGCATCACCGCGACCTGGGGCTGAAGGTCTCGACCTCGAACCTCTGCTCGGAAATCACGCTGCCGACGGGCCGCGACCATCTGGGCAACGACCGCACCGCGGTCTGCTGCCTCTCGTCGCTCAACCTCGAAACCTGGGACGAGTGGAGCGGCGACAAGCCGTTCATCGAGGACGTGATGCGCTTCCTCGACAATGTCCTCAGCGACTATATCGACCGCGCGCCCGACGAAATGGCGCGCGCCAAATACAGCGCGAGCCGCGAACGCTCGGTCGGGCTCGGCGTCATGGGCTTCCACAGCTTCCTCCAGGCGCGCGGCCTGCCCTTCGAGGGCGCGATGGCGAAATCGTGGAACCTGCGCATCTTCAAGCATATCCGCGCGCAGGTCGACCAGGCGTCGATGCTGCTCGCCAAGGAGCGCGGCCCCTGCCCCGACGCCGCGGACCAGGGCGTGATGGAGCGTTTCAGCTGCAAGATGGCGATCGCGCCGACCGCGTCGATCAGCATCATCTGCGGCGGCACCAGCGCGTGCATCGAGCCGATCCCGGCGAACATCTACACCCACAAGACGCTGTCGGGCAGCTTCGTGGTCAAGAACCCGCACCTCGAATCGCTGCTCGTCGACAAGGCGAAGAACAGCGACGCGGTGTGGAATTCGATCCTCGAAAAGGGCGGCAGCGTCCAGCACCTCGACTTCCTGACGCAGGACGAGAAGGACGCGTTCAAGACGAGCTTCGAGATCGACCAGCGCTGGCTGCTCGAACTCGCCGCCGACCGCACGCCCTATATCGACCAGGCGGCGTCGCTGAACCTGTTCATCCCGGCGGACGTCGAGAAGTGGGACCTGCTGATGCTCCACTATCGCGCGTGGGAACTCGGCATCAAGTCGCTCTATTATCTGCGGTCCAAGTCAGTGCAGCGCGCGGGCTTCGCGGGTGGTGTCGAGGCCGATAACACGGCCGAAGCGCCCAAATACGAACTCACGGCCGAAAGCACCGATTACGACGAATGCCTGGCGTGCCAGTGATGCGCGCACGCGCATCCCTGTCCCGCGGCGAGCGCCGCCACGCATCCTCCGCAGCCCTCGCGCGTTATTCCGACGCGAGGCGGGCTGAAGCGGAGCATGGCGATGAGCGACATCATCCACTACCCGATCCTGACGGCGCTGTTCACGCTGGTCAGCTTCGTCGCGATGATCTGGCTCATCATCAACGCGCGCGGCGTGGCGCGCCTGTTCGCCAAGCGGACCAACGATCTGGAGCCCGGCCCGGCGCCGCGCGGCGTGACGGCATCGGCGCGCGCGGTGTGGATCGCGATCATCCTGTTCGTTCTCGGCGGATTCGGCGCCTTCCTGATGCTGTTCCTGAGCGGGGAGCGTCAGGAGATCGACGCGATCGACAGTCGCGCGACGCTCGGCGCGCCCTATATCCCGCCCGCCGGCTGACGTCGGCACGAGCACCGGGGGCAGGGGCACCGGGCCCGCGCACCCCCTTCTATCACGCCGGACGCCCGCCGGGCCGTCCGGCGTCTGTCCCTGTCCGCCCTGCTGCTGCCATTGCCTGACGAAAGAAACGAACCATGCCTCTTCTCGAAGCCCGCAAGACCTACAAGCCCTTCGAATATCCCTGGGCTTATGATTTCTGGAAGCGCCAGCAGCAGATTCACTGGGTGCCGGAAGAAGTGCCGCTGGGCGAGGATTGCCGCGATTGGGCGCAGAAGATCAGCGACCACGAACGCAATCTGCTGACCCAGATCTTCCGCTTCTTCACCCAGGCCGACATCGAGGTGCAGGACTGCTACCACGAAAAATACGGCCGCGTGTTCAAGCCGACCGAGATCAAGATGATGCTGACCGCGTTCAGCAACATGGAAACGGTCCACATCGCGGCCTATTCGCACCTGCTCGACACGGTCGGCATGCCCGAAAGCGAATATGGCATGTTCCTCGAATATGAGGAGATGCGCGCCAAGCACGACTATATGGGCACCTTCGGCGTCGACAATGACGAGGACATCGCGCGTACGCTTGCGATGTTCGGCGGCTTCACCGAAGGGCTTCAGCTCTTCGCCAGCTTCGCGATGCTGATGAACTTCCCGCGCTTCAACAAGATGAAGGGAATGGGTCAGATCATCAGCTGGTCGATCCGCGACGAGAGCCTGCATTGCGAAGGCATCACGCGCCTGTTCCACGCCTTCGCCAAGGAACGCGACTGCCTGACCAAGGCGGTGAAGGAGGACATCATCGACTGCTGCCAGAAGACGGTGCGGCTCGAGGATGCGTTCATCGACCTGGCGTTCGAGCAGGGTCCAGTCCCCGGCATGACGCCCAAGGAGATCAAGCGCTATATCCGCTACATCGCCGACTGGCGCCTCGGGCAGCTCGGCTTCCAGCCGATCTACATGATCGAGGAGCATCCCCTCCCCTGGCTCGCGCCGCTGCTCAACGGCGTCGAGCACGCCAACTTCTTCGAAACCCGCGCCACCGAATATTCGAAGGCGGCGACGCGCGGCGACTGGAACAGCGTGTGGGACAGCTTCGACAACCGCAAGAAGGCGAAGGCGAACGACGACGCGCCGGTCGACGAAGCCGAAAGCGACGGCGAGGACATGTTCGCCAAGGCAGGCATCGCGGCGGAATAACCCTTCCTTACCCCCTCCTGCTCGCGGGAGGGGCAGCGAGACTTATTTATGGGCTCCGTCCCATCAATCACGGCGGGGCGGGCATCCGATGTCCGCCCCGGACGCATAGGAACCAGAAGTCAGAGACGACAGAATGACCGAAAAGAAGAAACTCAAACTCCTGATCCTCAGCCAGCCCCAGCGCGCGACGCTCGAGGGTCTCTCCAACCGCCGCCCCCAACTCGCCGCCGACCCCATCCGCGACGAACTCGTCGCGCTGGGCCTCGTCGCGCAGCAGGGCGCCAGATGGGCGCTGACCCCGACGGGCAAGAAGGTGCTGGCGGCGAACTCCAACCGGCGGAACAAGGGCGGATTTTCGGTTTAAGGCGGCTATTCCGGTCGCTCCGGGTTCCCCCAGACGATCCTGCAGGGGAATCAATCATCGCACCGACCCGCCACCGCATGCGGCCCACCGCGAACATCACGCCGCCGCGCACCGCATCGGGCGAGTCTTCGAGCAGGTAGAGCTTGACCAGTTCGCGCGTCACCTCGCTGTCATCGTCGACGACCAGCCGCAGCGACGCGATGCCGAGGTCATTGCGTTCGATCACCACGTCGCGGATCAGCGCGAGCGGCCACGCGGCGTCGGTGCCACGATAGAGCTGCGCGCCGTCGTGGACGATCCAGGCATCGCGGCGCCGCCACGCGCGGAAGAAGCCGACGAAGCCGAAGATCGCCGCCGCAAGAACCGCGGTCACCACCAGATTGCCGAACAGCAGGTTCATCGCGACCTCCGTCACGTTCGCGCCGCGTGCCTGCCGCGCGATCAGGCCGGCCGCCGCCAGCGCGCACAGCAATTGCCCCGCCAGCAGCGGCTTCGCCCTCAACCGGCCGATCACGATCATCCTGGAACCCCGGTGCGTCATCGCCCGGTCCATAGCATCGCCGCCGCACCGCGCCAGCCCGCGCGCGTCCCGGCGCCACGCTACTCCGCTCTCCCTCCACGACGGGTTGCGGGCGACCGCTTTGCCCGACTCGGCGGGCGCATGGTAGGCTGGTCCGGAAAAGGAGAAATGCCATGCAGGTCGTGACCGAAGGCGATCGCCGCAAGGAGGTCCGCGCGCTCCTCTATCAGATTCAGGCGCATCCCGAGCGCGACTGGACCGCGGCGCGGCGGCGCATCGCCACGCTGAACCGGCTGATCGCGCCGCGGCCCGCGTCCCGCCACTGACGCCTCGCGCCGAAGTCGGAAGCCCGCTGCAAGAGCGAATCGGAAAGCCGATGGTCTGCGACGACCATTCCGCTACCGCCGGCCGCGTTCGTCGCAACCTCGCGGCGTCTCGGCGCTTTTCGCCATCCTTCCAGATTCAGCATAAGCGTGTGTAAGAAATAGGTAATTTCTAACGGCAGCATCTGATCAGACAGTCGGCGCGACTTGGCGCCATGCAACAGCGCCGCCGATCCTTCGTTTTACCCGCATCCGTCCCTTCGCGGACTCCCATACCCGATGGAGAATGATGATGCGCAAGACGATGATGATATTCGCCGCGGGCACCGCGCTGCTTGCGGTTCCCGCATTCGCCCAGCTCGACGTCGGCGGTGCCGTTGGCGGCACGCTCGGCGCGCAGGTCGATCCGGGCGCGACGGTCGGCAATACGGTCGATCGGGTGACGCAGCCGGTCGGCGACACGGTCGACCGCGTCGACGGCACGGTGAACAGAACCGCCGATGCGACCAAGCTGACCCTCGCGACGCGCGAGGAGGTACGCGCCGGCGTTCAGGTCACCGACACCAAGGGCAAGAGCATCGGCACGGTGCAAAGCATCGATGGCGACAATGCGGTGGTGGTCGACGGCGGCAAGCTTTACAACGTGCCGCTTTCCTCGCTCTACCGGCAGGCTGACGGCGCGGCGGGTACGCTGGTGACCAAGCTGCCGAAGGCCGGCCTCGAGGCGCGCGGCAGCGCCGAGGGCGAGACGAACGCCGACGCAACGACGCGCTGAAGTCAGTCAAAAAGCTCCGGCCGCCGCGATCCGCGTGGCGACCGGGCGAGTATCGAACGGAGCCGGTCCGCGTGTCCGGCTCCGTTTTTCGATGCGCAACCGATTGCCCGCGCGGGAAGGGGCTAACCTCGGCTTTCGCCAAAAAGGAAATGGCCCGCCCCGGGGCGTCGGGACGGGCCAGTTTCGGTGCCGGGGTGCCGGATTGCTCCCCCGGCCCTCTGGTTATCCGATCATTCCTCGAACAGGTCGACCGCGTTCGCGGCGTTCGCCGACAGGCGAACCGTGTCGCCATCGACCGAAGCGACAAGACCAGCAGGCAGATAATGATGCCGGCCGTCGCCGCTGTCGGCGCGGGTCAGCTTGATCCGCTCGCCGTCGAGATGATCGACAGTGCCGATATGGACGCCGTCGGCGCCGATGACATGCATATGTTCCTTGATCGCGCTATGGTCGTGATCGGCCATGGTCTGTCTCCTTGCCGCGCCGCCGTCCGTTCCGCGGCGACGATGGAGGTGATACGCGCAAGGCCCGCTTCGGCTCCGCGCGCTCCGACGAACCGCCCGAAAGCTGCGGTCGCGCAGCGTCTCGCGACAGGATGGGGTCTGTCAGGGCGCGCCGCGCGGTTCGTCGTCTTCGATGCCGCCCGGCCCCAGTTCGGCCTCTTCGTCATCGTCGCTGCGCTCGCCGCGATAGGCGTCCATGTCGATCCGGCCCGATCGCTCCATCTGGCGCATATGGTCGATCAGGTCCTCGGCATCGTCGCGTTCGTCGCGCGCGCGCCTTCGTCTTCCGGCTGTCTTCGAGCGGGCGAGCGCGGCGCGCGGCCTCGGCGACGGTCTGGGCCTGCGCCTCCTCGTCCTGCTGTTCGCGGTTCCGCGCCTCGGGCGCTTCATTCTTGTCGTTGCGGGGTTCGTCGACCATGACCGGCTCCATCGCTGGGGGATGACCGGGAAACGCCCGAGGCGCCGCGGCCGTTCCGTCAGGCAGCGGCGGTCAGCAGCTTGTTCTCGATGATGCGGACGAAGACCTCGGGATCCTGCGCACCGGGAATCAGCATACGTCCGCCGAGGATGAAGGCCGGCACGCCGGTGATATTGTTATCGGCCCAATACGCCTCTTCGGCGCGGACCTCCTCGGCATAGGCATCGCCCGCGAGGATCGTGGCGGCGCGCGCGGGATCAAGGCCCGCCGATGCCGCGACATCGGCCAGCACCTGCGGATCGCCGACGTCGCGCTTGTCGGTGAAATGGGCGCGAAAAAGCGCGAGCTTCAGCGCGGTCTGGACCCCGGTCGCCGTCCCCGCCGGTTCGGCCGCTTCGCATCCAGCCGCCCAGGCGAGCAGCCGGTGGGCGTCGAAGCTGTTGCGCATGCGGAACGCGAGCCCGCGGTTGAAGACGAAGCCCAGGTCGGCGGCCGCGCCAGCGAGCCTTTCGCTGTTCGCGCGGCTCTGTTCGGCGCTGATCCCATATTTGCGCATCACGTGGCTCGCCGCGTCCTCGCCCTCGGGCGGCATGTCGGGGTTGAGCTCGAACGGGTGCCAGCGGACGCGAAAGGTCAGCCGCCCCGCGAAATGCGCCATCGCCTGTTCGAAACGGAGCCAGCCGATGATGCACCAGGGGCACATCACGTCGGATACGATGTCGACGTCGAGGCGCGGGGTCGCCGTGTCGGTCACGATTGTCCTCCTGCGCACCGCCGTGCGTGTTGACCGGATTCAGGAAGGCGAACGGCGATCCTTGCCCGAACGGCGATCGTCACCGCTGCGTCGCTCCGGCCCTTTGTAATTCGGGTCGTCCGCTACCCTCCGGTCACCCGAGCGCCGATCCGCCCGGTCCCTCTTGTCCTGATCTCGCGACATGGTCTTCCTTTCCCACGCGAAAAGGGAAAAGCTGCTGCGACCCGCGAAACATTATTCACATTATCGGCGAAAAGACAATCGGCGGAGTATCGAAGGCCCGGTTCAGCCGCCCTCCGGCATGGCGCTGCCCGCCGTCAGGGCGGAGCGCGACAGGGTCCACCAGGCCCCGATCATCAGAGCGGTGGACAGCGCTTCGATGATCATCGCCTGGACGATGCCGCCATTGACCACATCGCCGCTCGCGGCGCCGATCAGGCGGCCGAGAAGCGCGGTGCCATAGAGCGCCGCGGGGACCAGCAGCGCGCGAAGCCAGCCGGGCACGAGCGCCCCGACCGCCGCCCCGCCGGCCGCGACCAGGAAAAAGGCCGACATGTCGGCACGCACCGTATTCGCGGCGGCGCCATCGATACCGATGCCGAACTGTTCGACATAGGTGGCGGGATCGAGCACGCCCCGCACGCCCAATATGGCGAACAGCAGCGCCCAGAGCAGGACGGCGCCGCGCAATACCCAGTTGATCATCGCTCTTCTCCCTTGCTGGCCGCAGGCTGCGGCATCGCCGGGAAAAGTGCAATCCCATCCTTGCGCGCCGCGAGGGCGCGCCGCGCTTCGGATCAGGCGGCGTCGGCCGCGAAGCTTTGCTCGATCCACCCGCCGCCGAGCACCCGGCTCGCATCGCCGGCGTCATAGAGCACCGCCGCCTGCCCCGGCGCGACGCCATATTCGGGCGCCGCGAACAGCAACCGGTCGCCCACCATGCGCGCCGGCACCGGCTTCGCCATGCTGCGAACCTTCGCCAGCACATCGCGCCCTTCGACATCGGCGAGCCAGTTCGCCTCGCCGAGCCGCGCGCCCGATACCGCGAGCGCCCGCCGCGGGCCGACGACGACGCGCTTCGTCTCCGCCTCCAGCCGCACGACATAAAGCGGCTCGGCCTGCCCGCCGATGTCGATCCCGCGGCGCTGGCCGACCGTGTAGTGGATCAGGCCCTTGTGCGCGCCGAGCAGGGTGCCGTCGACATGGACGATCTCTCCCCGGTCGTCGGCTTCGGGCCGCAGCTTGCGCACGAGTCCCGCATAGTCGCCGTCGGGGACGAAGCAGATGTCCTGGCTGTCGGGCTTGGCCGCGACGCCGAGGCCGAGCTCGCGCGCGATCTCGCGCACCGCGCTCTTTTCGAGCCCGCCGAGCGGGAAGCGCAGGAAATCGAGCTGCTCCTGCGTCGTCGCGAACAGGAAATAGCTCTGGTCGCGCGCCGGATCGAGCGCGCGGTGCAGTTCCGCGCCGGCAGGGCCCATCACGCGGCGCACATAATGGCCGGTCGCCAGACAATCGGCGCCCAGATCGCGCGCGAGTTGGAACAGGTCGGTGAACTTGACCCCCATGTTACAGCGCACGCAGGGAATCGGGGTGCGCCCGGCGAGATATTCGTCGGCGAACTGGTCGATCACGGTGTCGCGAAAGCGGCTTTCATGGTCGTGGACATGATGCGCGAAACCCAGCCGGTCGGCGACGGCGCGCGCGTCGCGGATGTCCTGGCCCGCGCAGCAGGCACCGACGCGCTTCGCCTTCGCGCCATGCTCGTAAAGCTGGAGCGTCACCCCGATTACCTCGGCGCCCGAGCGCGCGGCGAGCGCCGCGACCACGCTCGAATCGACGCCGCCCGACATGGCGACGACGATTCGCCGGGCCTTCAGCGGTTCGGCGAGCTGGAAATCGCCGAGTCGGTCGGGGGTGAGCAGCGCTGCCATGATGGCCGCCATCTAGGGACGATAGCGGCGAGATGCCAGTATTTCCGGGACGTCTGTCAAAATATTGACGGAGATTAAGCTTCGCTAACAAGCTCTGAAATGAGCATTTACGCGGCCTTAGGCGGTTGCCGCTAGACGGGTGGCATGAACCTTGTGCCGTCCGATCTTCCGCCCTTCGCCGGTGCGGCCCGCCTGTCGAAGCCCGGCTTCGACATATTGCTGGCGGTGTCGAGCGCGCGGCAGGCGGCGTTGCCGACGGTGCGGATGATGCGCGAGCGCACACACGGCGAAGCGCATGCGGTGCGGGTGGGCGCCGTCCGCGACCTGTTGGGGGGCAGGCGCGGCGACATGCAGGACGCGGCGGCACGGCCCGCGCGCTTCTTCGACCTGTCGCCCGAAACGCAGGATTTGACCGAAACCGTGAACGGTCCGTTTACCAGAGGGTTTCAGCCGATGTTGAGCCCCGCCTTTCTAGACCGGCGAATGTCGGTTGAACCGATCCCCCCCGTTGCAGACATTATGGAATGAGCATGATCGAGAATCAGAAAATCCGCCCGGCCCAGGTCATCGGCCCCCTCGGGGAACCGCTGACGCTGGACACGCTGCCGCCGCCGAACACCACGCGCTGGGTCGTCCGACGCAAGGCAGAGGTCGTCGCCGCGGTCAATGGCGGGCTGCTGACGGTCGACGAAGCGTGCGAGCGCTATAGCCTGAGCCTCGAGGAATTCGCCAGCTGGCAGCGCTCGATCGACCGCAGCGGCATGGCCGGCCTGCGCGTCACGCGCATCCAGCACTACCGCGACCTCTACGAGCGCCAGCAACGCTTCTGACCGCGAGCATCGCTGGACGAAAGGGGGCGCCTTCGGGCGCCTTCTTTTTGCCCCGCACCCCGCCCCAGCGGCGGCGGGATCAAGAAAGAATCGCCTTGCTTCCGATATTTGACGATTTTCCTGCAACCGATGCGTTCATCCCGCGTTAAGCCCCCGAGTCAAACTTGGAGAGAACTCGATATGCGCAAGATTGTGATCACCCTCGCCGCCGCGTCGGCCCTCGCGCTGGGCGCTTGCCAGAGCCCGCAGGCCGACAAGGTCGAGGATCAGGCCGAAGCCCAGGCGGACGCCATCGACGCCCAGGCCGACGCCATGCCCGAAGGCCCCGCCAAGGAAGCCACCGAGGACAAGGCCGACGCGGTCGAAGCAGCCGGCGAGGCCAAGGCCGACGCGATCGACAACGGAACCGTCGCGCCCCCCCCGGCGACCGTGCCGCCCGTCGACGAGAAGAAATAAGGCGAACGGCTCGCCCAAGGCAAACAAGGGCGCCGGAGGCTTGGCCTCCGGCGCCCTTTGTCATGAACATGACCGCAGCGAAGACCGCCCGGTCGAAGCCGGTCAGTCTTCGTCCTTGTAGATCGCAACCTTGCGCTCGCCGGTGCTGCTCGCCTTGCCGCGATACATGCCCGGCGTGTTGAACGACCAGTCGGCGGTCCCGCCGGGTCCGGTGATGATCACGCCGCCGGTGCCGCCCAGCGCCTCCAGTTCGGCCATGACCGCGTCGGCCGCCTGCTTGGGCGCTTCGCCCTTCATCCGGATGCGCGCGCAGATTTCGTGCGCCGCGCCGACGCGGATGAAATATTCCCCCGCGCCGGTCGCCGACACCGCGCAGGCGCGATCGTCGGCGTAGGTGCCGGCGCCGATCACCGGCGCGTCGCCGATGCGGCCCCAGCGCTTGCCGGTGAGGCCGCCGGTGGAGGTCGCCGCGGCGACATGCCCCTCGACGTCGACGGCGACGGCGCCCACGGTGCCATATTTGCGATCGACGTCATAGGAACCGAGCTGCTTCGCCTTCATCCGTTCGAGCTGCCGGCGGCGCTCGGGCGTCGCGAACCATTCCGGATCGACCTGCTGCAGGCCCTGCTCGACCGCGAAGCCGTCGGCTCCCGCACCGCTCAGGAAGACATGCGGGCTCTTTTCCATCACCGCGCGCGCCAGGCTGACCGGATGGCGCGTTCGCGTCACGCCCGTCACCGCGCCCGCCGCCCGGGTGCGGCCATCCATGATCGCGGCGTCGAGTTCGTTGCGCCCCTCCCAGGTGAAGACCGCGCCGCGGCCCGCGTTGAAATGCGGATCGTCCTCGAGCACCTTTATCGCCGCCTCGACCGCATCGAGCGAACTGCCCTTGGCCGCGAGCACCGCACTTCCCGCATCGATTGCCCGATCGAGCGCAGCGCGAATCTCCTTGTCCTGTTCGGGCGTCAGGCGATCGCGTTCGATCGTGCCGGCACCGCCGTGGATCACGATGGTCCAGCCCGGCGGGGCCGAGACCTGCGATGGCGACTGAGCCCCGGCGGCCGGCGCGGCGACGAGGGAAAGAGCGCCGAAGAGAGACAGAAAACGCATGCGGGACTCCCCTGTTGCGGTGGACGATCTTCGGACCGGGCGCGCCGTCAGGCAAACAGCCGGTCGGGACGGATATGATGCGGCTCGACGCCATGCTCCGAAAGCAGCCCCGGCCACGGCAGGCCGAACAGCAGCGCCTCCGCCGCCATCGCCATCGCCGGCGACGTCTGGAGACCGTAGCCGCCCTGCCCCGCCAGCCAGAAGAAGCCGGGTGCGTCGGGGGCGAAACCCGCCGTCGGCACCTTGTCGGCGACGAAACTGCGAAGTCCGGCCCATTTGAGCGCGATCCGGCCCACCGACAGCGTCGTCGCCTCTTCGATGCGCCAGGCGGCGAGCGCCATCTCATAATCTTCGGGCTGGACGTCGCACGGCGGCGACGGCGTGACGTCCATCGGCGACACGAGCAGGCGCCCGGCGTCGGGCAACATGTAGAAGCCGTCGTCCTGAACCGTCTTGAGGAAAGGCCAGTCCGCGATCGGGATGCCTTCAGGCGGGTCGAACCCGATGATCGTGCGCCGCAGCGGCGTCAGGCCGAGCGGCCGGACCCCCGCGAGCACCGCGAGTTCGTCGGCCCAGGCGCCCGCCGCATTGACCACCGTCTTCGCGGCATAGCTTCCTTCGGCGGTGTCGACGATCCACTCGGTGCCGTCGTGCGCGATCCCCGTCACGCCGGCGTTGAAGCGGATCTCACTCCCCGCCGCGCGTAGCGCGCGCGCATTGGCCTGGAGCAGCAGGTCGGCGTCAAGCTTTCGCCCGCCGGTATCGAGGACACCCGCCACCGCGCCCTCGCCTCCGACCTTCAGGACCGGCACGATCGCCTGCATCTCGTCCGGGCCGACCCGGGCGATGCTGTCCGTGAAGCGGCGCATCTCCGTTTCGAGCGCGACCAGCTCATCCATGTGCTGCGGCGTGGCGATGAACAGCGCCGCCTTTTCCTGCCACAGCGGCACGTCCGAATAGCCGGGCGGCGGATCGGCGAAGAAGAAGCGGCTGGCCGCGGTCAGGCCGCGCACCACATCGTCGCCGATCCCGAAATGATAGAAGGTCGCGCTGCGTCCCGACGAATGATAGCCGAGCGCGCTTTCCCGCTCGAGCAGCACGGTCGGCGCATGCCTTGCGAACAGCGCGGCGGCGGATACGCCCGCGACCCCGCCCCCGATCACCACGATCTCGACGCGCTTCAACGGCTGCTCCTTTTCGTTTCATGCGGGTTGTTCGTCGGCGGGCGGTGGCGCGCGACCAGCGCCCTGACCGCCGCGATGTCGAGCGCCTCGCCGCGCGCCGCCGGCGCCTCCGCGGTTGCCTGCCGCTCGATCGTCGTCGCCATCAGCAGCGAATTGTAGATCGCCTCTTCGGCGGCTTCGGCAGCGGCGACGAACAGCGGCGAGACGGCATCGTTGGACAATTCGGGATAGGCCGCGACCCGGGCGCGGCGCGCGGGCGTACGGCGCACCTCGGCGGCGGTCGAGAAGGCGATGGCATAATCGCCCGAGCCGTTGGAAAAGGCCGATCCGGTTCGCGCCAGCCCGGCGATCGCGCGATGCGCGAGACGGGTCAGGTTGCGGTCGCCGAGCGGCGCGTCGGTCGCGACGACCAGGATGATCGAGCCGTCCGCCGCCGTCCGCTCGCCATGGTCCTTCAGATAATAGCGCCCCAGCGCCCGGCCGACCGGCAGGCCGTCCATGACCAGCGTGCCGCCATAGTTGGTCTGGACGAGGACGCCGACGCGATAGCCGCCCAGCGCCGGCGGCAGGACCCGCGAGCTCGTTCCGATCCCGCCCTTCCAGCCGAACGCCATGGTACCGGTGCCCGCGCCGACGCTGCCTTCGGCGACCGGCCCCGACCGCGCGCCTTCGATCGCCGCGACGACGTCGGCGCGGGTGATCGCCCGCTTGCGGATAGCGTTGAGATGGCCGTCGTTGGTTTCGCCCGCCACGGCGTTGACCGACCGCACCGATTCATTCCCCGGCTGGCGCAGCGTCCAGTCGACGATGCCGTCGATCGCCTGCGCGACGTTCAGCGTGTTGGTGAGGACGATCGGCGTCTCGACCTCCCCCAGTTCGGCGACCTGCGTCGTGCCCGCGAATTTCCCGAAGCCGTTCGCGACGACGACGCCCGCCGGCACCTTGTCCTGAAACAGATTGCCACCGTGCGGCAGGATGGCGGTCACGCCCGTGCGGACGTCGGCGCCCTCGATCCGTGTCACCTGTCCGACGCGAATGTCGCCTACGTCGGTAATGGCATTGAGCGGCCCCGGCGCGAACAGGCCGGGCGCGATGCCTATGTCGCGCGCCCGAACGCGCTCCGCGGCCGCGGGAGCCGGCTTTTCCGCGTCATGCGCCCACGATCGACCCAGATCCCCGAAGGCTGCGCAAAGCAGCCCAAGACCGACGAAAGCGGAAAGGCTGCGGGAAACGGAAGATGGACGCAAGGATCGGCTCCGCGGCGGGACAGGAAATTCTGCCTATACGTCCGCGGTCCCATTGGCAAAAGGGATTGCGGACCGCTGGTCCCTCGGCGCGGAGGATCGCAGAGATTTATTAGCTTTTCGGTCGTATCCGCGCGGAAGGGGGGCATCGCTTGCGACACGCGCGTTTCGACAGGATGGGAAGCGGAAATGCGCGCCCCGCGCGGCTCCGGCCGGCGCGCGCGATCGACCTCGTCCGCGAGATGGATGCGGACCGGCTGGCGGCGGAATGGGAACGGCTCGAACCCCGCGGAAACTGGCCGACGCAGACGCGCGATTTCGCTGCGGCGCTCGCTCCGCTCCTGTCCCGCCAGCATCAAAAGCTGCTGGGTGTCCGCAGCGGCATCGCGATCACCGCGCTGCTGCCGCTGTGCCGGGACCGGCGCTATTTCGCCCGCTGGCGGATGGCCGGCGCTATCGAATTGTTCGAGCCCGGCGACCTGCTCTGTGCCGACCCGACGGCGGCCGATCCGATCGCCGCCGCGATCCGTGAGGTGCACCATCCGCTATCGCTCGACCGCATTTCCCGGGACTCGCCCCTCGTACCCGCGCTACGGCGGGCGATGCGGGGCCGCGGCTGGGTATCGGTCCGCCCCGCCATGCCATGCCCGATGATAGCGCTCGGCGAATCGTGGCGCGATCCCGAAAGCCGGTTCAACGCCGGCCGCCGGTCCGATTTTCGGCGCGCGGCGCGGCGCGCCGAAGCGATCGGCCCCGTGACGTTCGAGACGCTGGCCCCGGGCCCGGCGGACTTCGACGCGCTGTTCGACGAAGCGATCGGTGTCGAGCTGCGAAGCTGGAAGCGCGAGGCCGGCAGCGCGCTGGCGGTCGACCGGCGGCGCGAGACCTTCTTTCGCCGCTTCTTCCGTTCGGCCGCGGCGCGCGGCACCTTTCGGCTTTCATTCATGCGCATCGGCGGGGAGGCGGTGGCGATGCAGCTGGCGCTGCTCTGGGCGGGGCAATACTGGCTGTTCAAGATCGGGCATGACGACCGTTTCGGCAAATGCTCGCCCGGAACCCTGCTGATGCTGCACACGCTGCGCTGGGCGGCCGAGCAGGGGCTCGAAAGCTATGAACTGCTCGGCGAGACCGAGGCGTGGATCACACGTTTCTGGACGCAGGAGCAACGCGATTGCGTCCGCGTGCGAACCTATCCCTTCACCCCGCCCGGCCTTGTCGCGCTGCTTGCCGACGGCCTGTTCTGGCTGCGGCATCGACTGGGTAGAGCCGCGCGGTGAAGGAGTCGGCCGCCTGGCGTTGGCTGCGCGACCAGCGTTACGCGCTGCCGCGCCGCGCGGCACGATGGTTGCGGACGCCCGACCCCGCCGATGCTGCCGCGCTATGCGCGCGGCTGCGGCGGCGGGAGTTCGCGGCGACCGTCGGCTATTTCCAGGACGACGGCGACGACCCGGATACGATCGTCGCCGCCTACCGCGCCGTCGCTGCCCGGCTTATCGGCACCGGCGCCTATCTGTCGATCAAGGCGCCGCCGCTCGGCTTCTGTCCCGCGCACCTGCGCGCGCTCGCCAACGCGGGCGCGGCCGCAGGAATGCCGCTCATGCTCGACGCCCACGGCCCCGCCGACGCCGAGGCGACGATTGCGGCAACCGAGCAGCTGCTCGCCGACTTTCCGGGGACCGGCTGCGTGCTTCCCGCGCGCTGGCGGCGCAGCTCCGCCGATGCCGTACGCCTTCGCGACACGACGGCGCGCATCCGGGTCGTCAAGGGTGAGTGGTCCGATCCCGACGCAGACCCCGCGGATACCGATGCGGCCTATCTGGCGCTGGTGTCGGAACTCGCCGGCCGCACTGCGCCGGTCGCCATCGCGACGCATAAGCCGGCGCTCGCCGCGCAGGCGCTCGACAGGCTGATCGCCGCCGGGACGCCCGTCGAACTCGAACAGCTGCGCGGGCTTCCACGGGCGCGAACGGTCACTATTGCGCGGCAGCGCGGCGTGCCCGTGCGTCTCTATATCCCGTTCGGCCCCGGCTGGTGGCCCTATGCGATCGACAAGGCGCTCGCGCGCCCGTGGCTGCCGCTGTGGATGCTGCGCGACATGCTGGGGCTGCGCGATCCGTCCTCAAGCAAAATGGGGCAGCCCGATTAGGGCCGCCCCAGTTGTGTCCGCCGGGGAGAGGGAGAGGGCGGACCGGAGAATGGTGTCTGGCTTGGGATGATGTCAGCGCGACGCAACCTGGCTGTCGCCCTGCGCTTCGGCCACGCCCGCGATCTTCAGCGCGGTGCGATACTGCTTGGCGGCGGCGCGTTCGTTGCCCGCTTCGCACAGCTTGTTGCCTGCGGCGACGAAGCGCTTCGCGCTGGCCTGCTTGCCGCTCTGGACGGTGTCGGCCGCGCCGCGCGCCTGCTCGGCGAGCGCGGTGCAGCGATAGTCGCCGCTCTGGGGCTGGGCGTGCGCCGGCGCGGTCGAGGCGATCAGGCCGGTGAAGGCAAGCGCCGAAGCCGCGACGATCGCGAAGGCGGAGGGGAAGCGGTTGAAAGAGGAGAGCCGATTGGTCATGGGAGAGATCCTTTCGTTTCGTTGTGCAACTTATTTAGCCGCGCTTGCGCCAATAGATAATCCTCTATAATCTGCAAGTGCTTTGAAGCAGGATTTAACAATCCCTCAGGGGGCGCTCGACGGGATCGAGGCTTTTCTGCGCGTGGCGGAACGGCGAAGCTTCTCCGCCGCCGCCGCGGACCTCGGCGTTTCGCCCTCGGCGATCAGCCAGACGGTGAAGGCGCTGGAAGCGCGGGTGGGCGCTCCGCTTTTCATGCGCACGACGCGCAGCGTCGGCCTGACCCAGGCGGGCGAAATGTTCCTCGAACGCGCCGCGCCGGCCTATGCGGGGCTGACCGACGCCTATGAAGCGGCGCGCAATCTGGGCAACCGGCCGGCGGGACGGCTGCGCATCAACCTGATGCGCGGCGCGGTGCAGCCGCTGTTCGAGCCGATCATCGCCGGCTTCTGCGAAGCCTATCCCGACATCGAGCTGGAGATTTACGCCGACGACGGACTGGCGGACCTCAGCGCCGGCGGCTTCGATGCGGGCGTCCGGATGGGCGAAACGCTCGACGCCGACGTGATCGCAGTGCGCCTCACCGGTCCCTTCCGCTTCGTCGCGGCGGCGGCGCCGGCCTATCTCGACCGCCATGGGCGCCCCGAAACGCCGGAGGATTTGCGCGACCATCGCTGCATCCGCTTTCGCTATGCGACCGGCGGTCTGATGCCATGGACCTTCGAAAGGGGGAATCGCGAATATGAGGTGCCGGTGACGGGGCCGGTGATCGTCAACGACTGGATCGCGGCGATGGTCGCGATGCGCGCGGGGGTGGCGATGGGAATGCTGGCCGAACCCGTTGCAAAGACGATGGTGGCGAGCGGCGAGCTGGAGCTGGTGCTGACCGAACATGCGAGTTCGACGTCGGGGCTGTTCCTCTATTATCCCAGCCGCAAGCAGGTGATGCCGAAGCTGCGTGCCTTCATCGACCATGTGCGCGAATATCTTCCCGATCAGGTGAACGGCTGATGCCGCACCGGGGCCGTCTCGGCTGGGCGCGGAAACCCTTCCCTTCAACGGCAGCAGAAAAACTGTACTGGCATTCGCCGTAGAATCGCGGCAGCACCTTCTCAACGAAAATAGTTGGGATGAAATCATGCTTGAACTTTCGGCGCTCGATCCGTCGGCGCTCCTGCCCTTCATCCTGATCGGCTTCGCCGCGCAGCTCGTCGACGGCGCGCTCGGCATGGCATTCGGGGTCATCTGCAACACGCTGCTCGTCGCGGTGATGGGCGTGCCCCCGGCCACCGCGTCGGCGCGCGTCCATGTCGTCGAGGTGTTCACGACCGGCGTGTCGGGCATCAGCCACCTGATCCACCGCAACATCGAATGGGGGCTATTCTTCCGCCTGCTCGTTCCCGGGATCATCGGCGGCGTGACCGGCGCCTATCTACTGTCGTCGATCGACGGCGCGGTGGTCAAGCCGATCGTCCTGACCTATCTGATCCTGGTCGGCGTCTGGCTGCTCGTCCGCGGCCTCCTGTATCCGCCGAAGATCCGCAAGCCCAAGGTGATCGCGCCGCTCGGTCTCGTCGGCGGCTTCCTCGACGCGGCGGGCGGCGGCGGCTGGGGACCGGTCGTCACCTCGAACCTGCTCGTCCAGGGCGCCGAGCCGCGCAAGGTCGTCGGCACGGTGAACAGCGTCGAATTCTTCCTGACCCTTGCGGTATCGGCCACCTTCATCTGGCACCTCGGCTTCGCCGACATCGCGGGCGCGACGCTCGGCCTGTTGATCGGCGGGGTGATCGCGGCACCGATGGGCGCCTTCATGGCCAAGCGCTTCTCGCCCAAGCTGATGCTGATCCTCGTCGGCGTCGTCCTGACGCTGACCAGCGCCTTCGGCCTGTGGCGAGCGCTGATCTGACCGGCGGCGGGGCGCCGGCGCTAGTTCGCCGGCCGCGTCTCGTCGATCTTGTCGACCCATTCGGGGTAGAAGCTGGGTTCGCGCGCCGACCAGCCCGGCGCGGTGGCCGCCGATTCGCCGATCGACTGGAGCAGCGCCTTGCGCTTGTCGGGATGGAGATGCGGCAACGCCGCCGCGGCGCAGAAGGCACCGGGCAGCCAGGGCCGCGCATGCGCGCCGAGCAACCGTTCGTACAGGAAGCGATAGGCCCGGAAACTCGGCAGGCGATCCTGCCCGAGGTCGAAGGCCGACACCGCGACCAGCGGCGCCATGAAGCCCTCCAGCGCGTCGAGCCCGCTATCCTCCGGAATATGCGCGCGGATCGCGCCGAGCCGCCCATAGACCTTCGCCTGCACGCGGATCGCCGCTTCCTCGACCGGATCGCGCGACCAGCGCGCAACCGCGTCGTCGCGCTCCAGCCCGATGTCGAGCGAGCGGCGGATATAGCGCTGGGTGCCCGGAAGGAAGGCGGCGAATTCCCGAATCTCCGCGAGCGACAGATCGCCGGCTGCCGGTCCTGAACGCGTGGCCATGGTCGTGCTCCCGCTAAGCGCCCGGGGAGCCATCCCCCCGGAGGCCTGCACCGCGCACCATGCCACCCGGATGGTTAGCGGTCGGTTAACCATGATGTCGGCGATCGTTCAGCCTGTTGCGACGGGCGTTGCGCGCCGCGATGCCGCGGCCTAATCAACAGGCTGTCCCCGAACAACAAAAGACACGCAGGTCATCCATGTCGCACCAATCGCAGCCGGTCCTGTCCGCCACCGGCCTCTTCACCCCCGCCGAACGCATCAGCAACGAAGAACTGGTGGCCAGCTTCAACCGATATGTCGCGCTCTACAATCGCGACAAGGCGGCGGCGATCGCGGCGGGCGAAATCCCGGCGCTGACCGAATCGAGCGTCGAGTTCATCGAAAAGGCCAGCGGCATCGGGTCGCGCCACGTCGTCGACAAGGCGGGCATTCTCGACCCCGCGCACATGGCGCCGCGGCTGCGCGAGCGCGGCAACGACGAATTGTCGATCCTCGCGGAGATCGGCGTCGCGGCGGCGAAGGACGCGCTGGCCCGCGCGGGGCGCGACGCCGCCGATGTCGATGCGGTGCTGTGCGCGGCGTCGAACATGCAGCGCCCCTATCCCGCGATGGCAATCGAGATTCAGCAGGCGCTCGGCATCGACGGCTTCGCTTTCGACATGAACGTCGCCTGCTCGTCGGCGACCTTCGGCATCCAGACCGCCGCCGACTATGTCCGTGCGGGCCATGCGAAAAGCGTGCTCGTCGTGAACCCCGAAATCTGTTCGGGGCACCTCAACTGGCGCGATCGCGACAGCCATTTCATCTTCGGCGACGTCGCGACCGCGATCCTGATCGAGGACAAGGGCTTGGCGCCCGCGGGGCACTGGGACATCCTCGGCACGAAGTTGAAGACGGTATTCTCGAACAATATCCGCAACAATTTCGGCTTCCTCAACCGTGCCCACGGCGGCATCGACCAGTCGGGACCGAAAACCGACAAGCTGTTCGTCCAGGAAGGCCGCAAGGTGTTCAAGGAAGTCGTCCCGATGGTCGCGGCGATGATCGTCGACGAAATGGCGAAGCTGGGGCTCGAAGGCGCCGACATGCGGCGGCTGTGGCTGCATCAGGCGAACACCAACATGAACCGGCTGATCGCGCAGCGGGTGCTGGGCCACGAAGCGAGCGACGACGAAAGCCCGACCGTGCTCGACACCTATGGCAATACGTCGAGCGCGGGGTCGATCATCGCCTTTCACCTGCATCACGACGACATGCAGGCGGACGACACCGGCCTCATCTGCTCGTTCGGCGCCGGCTATTCGGCGGGCACGGTGTTCGTCAGAAAGACCTGACCGGCAAGCCCGCCGCCGCCAGCCGCGCATGCGCATCGGCGATCGTCGCCTCGCCGAAGTGGAAGATGCTCGCGGCGAGCACCGCGCTCGCCCCGCCCTCGATCACCCCGGCAACGAGATGGTCGAGGTTGCCGACCCCGCCGCTCGCGATCACCGGCACCGATACCGCATCGGCGATCGCGCGGGTGAGCGCGAGGTCATAGCCGTCCTTCGTGCCGTCGCGGTCCATGCTGGTGACGAGCAGTTCGCCCGCCCCCAGTTCGGCGAGCCGCACCGCATGCGCGACGGCATCGATCCCGGTCGCCCGCCGCCCGCCGTGGGTGAAGATTTCCCATCGCCCCGCCGCGACCTGCCGCGCGTCGATGCTGCCCACCGCGCACTGGCTGCCGAAGCGGTCGGCGATGTCGGCGACCAGTTCGGGGCGCACCACCGCGGCGCTGTTCACCGCGACCTTGTCGGCGCCCGCGAGCAGCAGCGCGCGCGCATCCTCGGCGCTGCGCACCCCACCGCCGACGGTCAGCGGCATGAAGCAGACCTCCGCCGTGCGGGCGACCATGTCGAGCAGGGTGCCGCGCCCCTGATGACTCGCGCTGATGTCGAGGAAGCAAAGTTCGTCGGCGCCCGCAGCGTCGTAAGCGCGCGCAGCCTCAACCGGATCGCCCGCATCGCGCAGGTCGACGAAGTTCACGCCTTTGACGACGCGCCCGTCGGCGACGTCGAGGCAGGGGATGACACGAACGCGGACGGTCATGGAGCCAACCTTCCGTGTTCCCCGGCGAAAGCCGGGGTCCAGAGCGTTACGAAACCGTCGTTGCGCGATAACACCCTGGACCCCGGCTTTCGCCGGGGAACACTGAGAGGCATGGCCTTCATCCCTGCCCCACGGCAATTGCTTCGACCAGATCGAGCCGACCGTCGTAAAGCGCGCGGCCGGTGATGACGCCTTCGATGCCGCTTGCGACATGCGGACGGAGCGCATGGATGTCGCCGATGTCGGCGACTCCGCCCGAAGCGATCACCGGAATCGCGACTGCCTGGGCGAGCGCCACCGTCGCCTCGACATTGCAACCTTTCAGCAGCCCGTCGCGGCCGACGTCAGTAAAGAGCAGCGCCGCGACGCCGGCATCCTCGAACCGCCGCGCAAGGTCTTCGACGCGCACGTCGGACACATCGGCCCAGCCCTCGGTCGCAACCATACCGTCCCTCGCATCGACCCCCACGACGATCCGTCCGGGTAGATCGCGCGCAGCCGATTTGACGAACTCGGGATCTTTCAGCGCGGCGGTGCCGATGATCACGCGCTCGACACCGCGCGCCAGCCAGCGATCGACGCCCGCCCGGTCGCGAATGCCGCCGCCGACCTGCACCTTGCCTGGAAACGCGGCGATGATGCTCTCGACCGCCGCGCCGTTGACGCTTTCCCCTGCGAAAGCGCCGTCGAGGTCGACGACATGCAGCCAGTCCGCGCCCGCCGCGGCGAACAGCCGCGCCTGCGCCGCCGGATCGTCGCCGTAAACTGTCGCGCGCGCCATGTCGCCCTCGGCCAGCCGCACCACCTGTCCGCCCTTCAGGTCGATCGCGGGGAAGATCGTCAGGGCCGCCATGCGAGAAATCTTTCGAGGGTGGCGAGGCCATAGGCCTGGCTCTTTTCGGGGTGAAACTGGACGCCGACGATATTGCCCCGCGCCACGGCGGCGGTGAAGGTCCCGCCATGGCTGCTCGTCGCCGCGACATGCACCGCATCGGCGAAATGATAGCCGTGGAGATAATAGGCCTCGCCCGCCGCGATCACCGGATGCGCCACCGTGGGAACGACATCGTTCCAGCCCATATGCGGAATGCGAAGCCCCGGCGCGGGCGCGAAGGCGCGCACCGTCCCGCCGATCCAGCCGAGACCCTTGTGCGTGCCATGCTCTTCGCCCGCGTCGGCGAGCAATTGCATGCCGACGCAGATGCCGAGGAACGGCACGCCGTCGCCACGCACGCGCCAGCCCATCGCCTCGACCAGCCCGTCGATGGCTGAAAGGCCGTTCATGCACGAAGCGAACGCCCCGACGCCGGGCAGCACGATGCGGTCGGCCTTGGCCACGACATCGGGATCGGCGGTGACGGCGACATTGTCCGCGCCTGCCGCGACGAGCGCATTATGCACCGAGCGAAGATTGCCTGCGCCATAGTCGATCAGGGCAATCACGCTCATGGACGGCTCCTAGAGCACACCCTTGGTCGACGGGATCGCGTCGCCCTTGCGCGGGTCGATCTCGACCGCCTGGCGCAGTGCACGCGCCAGCGCCTTGTACATGCTCTCGGCGATATGGTGGTTGTTCTCGCCATAGAGGGTTTCGATGTGCAGCGTGATCCCGGCGGCCTGCGCGAAGCTGGCGAACCAGTGCGGGAACAGCTCGGTATCCATCTCGCCGAGCCGCGGCTGCGAGAAACCCGAGTTCCAGACGCAGTGCGGCCGCCCCGAAATGTCGAGGATGCAGCGCGTCAGCGTCTCGTCCATCGGCGCATGCGCCTCGCCATAGCGGGCGATGCCGCGCTTGTCGCCGAGCGCCCTGGCCACCGCATCGCCCAGCGCGAGCGCCGAATCCTCTACCGTGTGGTGCTGGTCGATGTGCAGGTCGCCCTTCACCGTCATCGAAATGTCGATCAGCGAATGGCGCGACAGTTGCTCGATCATGTGGTCGAGAAAGCCGATGCCGGTCGATACCGAATAGGTGCCGCTGCCGTCGAGATCGACGGTGATCGCGATATCGGTTTCCCTGGTCGTGCGCTGGACAGAGGCGGTTCGCATGGCCGACGCCATAGCAGCGACTTTTCGCGTTGCAAGGCGACTCTCCGCTCTCGACCCCCCTTGACCATCGCCCGCGCGCCGTTCATCCCCCTCGCCCATGAGTGACGAAGTCCGCGACAGCCTGATTCCCTATGACGAGATCGTGCAGGACGCCCTGCGCGCCGTGGTCGGCCGCGTGCTGTCGCAGATCGTCGGATCGGACAGCCTGCCCGGCGAGCATCATTTCTATATCACCTTCAAGACGCAGGCGCCGGGCGTGTCGATCCCCGCGCATCTGGTCGCCAAGTTCCCCGACGAAATGACGATCGTGCTCCAGAACCGCTTCTGGGACCTGAAGGTCGAATCGGATCATTTCAGCGTCGGCCTGTCGTTCAACCAGACGCCGTCGATGTTGGTGATCCCCTATGCGGCGATCACCGCCTTCGTCGATCCATCGGTCGATTTCGGGCTCCAGTTCCAGGTCAGCGACGAGGATATGGAAGCGCCCGAACCGCATGACGAAGCCCATAACGACCGCCCCGACGTATCGGCCGAGGACGGGTCGAACGTGGTGACCGTGGACTTCGGCAAGAAGAAATAGCGCCGTGGCCGACAACTGGCCGCCATCGCGCTTCTGGCAATATTGGGCCCTTGCGGGCATGGTCGTGCTGACCGCCGCCTTCTGGTGGGGGGTCGAGGGCTATGCCTTGTTCGAGGGGCCCTATCCCCGCGGGCAGATCGCCGACGGGCTGCTGCGCTTCAGCCTGCTGGTGCTGACCCCGGCGCTGGTGCTGGTCTGGATCGTCGCCGCCTGGCTGCGCGCGCGGGTCGGCGAGCGCGGTTTCTGGAAGCTGCTCAGCCTCGTCGCGCTGATCTGGGCCGGGGCGGTGATGGTGACGAGGATATTGATCCTATGAGCGACACGCGGATCGAAAGCGACAGCCTGGGCGAGATCGCGGTGCCCGCCGACGCCTATTGGGGCGCGCAGACGCAGCGGTCGATCGAGAATTTCCCCTTCGGCGCGCGCGAGCGGATGCCGGTCGGGATCGTCCACGCGCTCGCGCTGGTCAAGCAGGCGGCGGCGCGGGTCAACCGCCGCCACGGCCTGTCCGCCGAAAAAGCCGACGCGATCGAGGCCGCTGCCGCCGAAGTCGCCGCCGGCGAGCATGACGACCAGTTCCCGCTCGTCATCTGGCAGACGGGCAGCGGCACCCAGAGCAACATGAACGCCAACGAGGTGATCGCCGGCCGCGCCAACGAGATGCTGACCGGCACGCGCGGCGGCAAGGTGCCGGTGCATCCCAACGACGACGTCAACCGCGGCCAGTCGTCGAACGACAGCTTTCCGACCGCGATGCACGTCGCCGCGACGCTGGCGATGCGCAGCCGCCTGCTGCCGGCGCTCGACGTGCTGATCGAGGCGCTGCGCGCCAAGGCGGAGGCGTGGGACGATATCGTCAAGATCGGCCGCACCCATCTGCAGGATGCGACGCCGCTGACGCTGGGGCAGGAATTTTCGGGCTATCACGCCCAGCTGCTTCTGTGCCGGACGCGCACCGAACCGCTGGTGCAGCATGCCCTGCCGCATCTCGCGCAGGGCGGGACCGCGGTCGGCACCGGGCTGAACGCCCCCGCGGGCTTCGCCGGGGATTTCGCGGCCGAGATGACCGCGATCACCGGCGTCGCCTTCGCAAGCGCTCCGAACAAGTTCGAGGCGCTGGCGAGTCACGACATGCTGGTCGACCTGTCGGGGCGGCTGAACACGCTCGCGGTCGCGCTGACCAAGATCGCCAACGACATCCGTCTGCTCGGTTCCGGCCCGCGCGCCGGGCTGGGCGAGATCGACCTGCCCGCGAATGAGCCCGGCAGCTCGATCATGCCGGGCAAGGTCAACCCGACCCAGTGCGAGATGTTGACGATGGTCGCGGCGCAGGTGATCGGCAATCATCAGGCGGTGACCGTCGGCGGGATGCAGGGGCATCTCGAACTCAATGTCTTCAAGCCGCTGATCGGCGCCAATGTGCTGCGCTCGATCGACCTGCTCGCGACCGGCATGGAAAGCTTCGCGACCCGCTGCGTCGCCGGGATCGAGCCGAACCGCCCGCGAATCGCCGAACTGGTCGAGCGCTCGCTGATGCTCGTCACCGCGCTGGCGCCCGAGATCGGCTATGACAACGCGGCAATGATCGCAAAACACGCGCACAAAACCGGCTCGACCCTGCGCGAGGCGGCGCTGGCGCTGGGTTTCGTCGATGCGGCGACCTTCGACCGGGTCGTCGACCCGCGCCATATGCTCGGTCCGGAACCCGAAGGCCGCGTCGCGGATTGATGGGGGAGGAAGGATCGTGAAGATGATGGGACGGATCGTCGGCGGCGTGCTCGGCAGCGCGATCGGGCGCCGCAAGAATAATCACCCGGTCGCAGGTGCCGTGATCGGCGCCGGGACGTTGTTCGTGGCGCGGCGGATGTTCCCGCAACGCTATGCCGTGCTCGCCGCGACCGCGGCCGCCGCCTACCTCACCAAGAAATGGGCCGACCGCGCCGAACAGCGCCGCGCCGCCGAGGAAGCGCATCGCATCGGCGACCGGCTGGCGCGCGAAGGCGTGGTCGACAGCTATGCCGGTATCGACAGCGCGGCGTCCGACGGCGAACAGCTCGGCGATGCCCTGCCCCCGGCGCTGCCGGTCGAAACGAATGGGCAGCCGTCGGTTCACTAAAACCGCTTCGTTATCGAAGATCAGCCCGCCTGCCAGTCCTTGATCGCCTCCACCGGCGAGACGAGCATCAGGACGTTGAGCGTCAGATTGTCGCGGATCGCGAACAGGGTGAACAATTCGAAGGCGATCGCAACGGCGACGGTCGTCTGCCAGCGCATCCGGCTCGCGGCGAGGAAGCCGAGCAGCATGAACGCCGCATCGCTCACCGAATTGAGCACCGAATCGCCCGCATAGCCATAGGCCATCGTCACCTCGCGATAACGGTCGATGATGATCGGCGAATTTTCGAGAATCTCCCACGCCCCTTCGATTCCGATCGCGACGGCGAGCGCGATCCACAGCGGCGCGCGCGGCATCAGCCAGCGCGACAGGCCATAGAAGAGGAAGCCGTGGATAACGTGGCTGAAGCTGTACCAATCCGAAATCTGCTGGCTGTTCTGGTTCGACTGGACGACCCCGTGCCACAGGCTGACGGTACCGCACGGACAGATCGGCGGGCGTCCCATCGCGATCAGGATCGCGGCGAGCAAGGTCAGCAGCGCGGCCGCGACCAGCCAACCTCTGCGCGTCATTCCCGCCATGATGCCCCTTCCCGCTTGACCGGCGCCCGCGCGCGCGCAATGAGCCCGCATGGCTGACAGCGTCCATCTTCACCGCCGCGGCGTGCTCTTCATTCTGTCGTCGCCTTCGGGCGCG
Organism: Sphingopyxis sp. 550B; assembly: GCF_057401805.1. Classification (NCBI taxonomy): domain Bacteria; kingdom Pseudomonadati; phylum Pseudomonadota; class Alphaproteobacteria; order Sphingomonadales; family Sphingopyxidaceae; genus Sphingopyxis; species Sphingopyxis sp. 550B. Next base: position 159,028 of record NZ_CM171610.1, read on the forward strand.
GGCAAGACCACGATTTCGAAAAAGATGCTCGCCGCCGATCCCGACATCGCGCCGTCGATCTCCGCGACCACGCGGCCGATGCGCCCGGGCGAGCGCGACGGGGTCGATTATCATTTCGTCGATGTCGAAACCTTCAAGCAGATGGCCGCCGACGGCGAATTCCTCGAATGGGCGCATGTCTTCGGCCATCGCTACGGCACGCCGCGCGGGCCGGTCGAGGACCTGCTCGCCGCGGGCAAGGACGTGCTGTTCGACATCGACTGGCAGGGGGCGCAGCAGCTCTATCAGGAAGCCGGCCCCGACGTGGTGCGCGTGTTCATCCTGCCGCCGACGATGGCGGAACTCGAACGCCGGCTGCGGTCGCGCGGGACCGACAGCGACGAGGTGATCGCGGCGCGCATGGCGCGCGCGGCGAACGAGATCAGCCACTGGGACGGCTATGACTATGTGCTGATCAACGACGATGTCGAAGGCTGTTTCGATGAGGTGAAGGCGATCCTGCGCGCCGAACGGCTGAAGCGCCGCCGCCAGATCGGCCTGATCGGCTTCGCCCGCGACCTGATCCGATCGGTGCCCGAGGCGGACAAGAAGCTTTAATAGCGCTAGGCTCCGTCCTCCGTTCATCGTCACCCCGGATCAAGTCCGGGATGACGAAGGTCAGGCCAGATCGCTAAATCGGCCTAGCCAGATTCGCCTCCAGCTCCGCGACCATCTCCGCGCGCAGCGGCTTCGCCTCGCCGTCGGTGCGGCAGACGACGACGGTGTCGCAGGTCGCGATCGCGCGGCCGTTCTGGAACATCGCCTGGATGAGCGTCCAGCTCGACGTGCCGATGCGGCCGATGCCGGTCGCGATCTCGACGGGATCGGGGAAATTGCCCTCGGCCAGATAGTTGATCTCGACCGCGGCGACCATCATGCGTTCGTTCGCCGCACGCTCGCCCTGCGCGCGCAGGCGCCAGTTGAGCAGGACGCGGCCGCTTTCGAACAGCGCCGCGAAGGCCACGTTGTTGAGGTGGCCGTTGACGTCCATGTCCTGGAACCGCGTCTGGAATGTTTCGCAGACGGGATAGCTGGCGGCATCGAGCCGCCAGCCTTCCGGTTTGGCCATATCAGCGCGGCGCCATGCGGATGCCGCCGTCGAGGCGGACGTCCTCGCCGTTGAAATAGCCGTTCTCGATCATGCAGAGCGCGAGGGTGGCATATTCGTCCGGATTGCCGAGCCGCTTCGGATTGAGCACCGAGGCGGCGAGCGCGTCGCGGACATTCTGCGGCGCGGCGCCGAGCAACGGGGTGTCGAAGATGCCCGGCAGGATGGTGTTCACGCGGATATTCTCGCTCGCGAGGTCGCGCGCGACGGGCAGCGTCATGCCGACGACCCCGCCCTTCGAAGCCGAATAGGCGGCCTGGCCGATCTGGCCGTCCTCGGCCGCGACCGAAGCCGTGTTGACGATCGCGCCGCGCTCGCCGTCCGCCATTGGGTCGAGCGTCATCATGCCCGCGGCCGACTTGGCGATGCAGCGGAAGGTGCCGACGAGGTTGATCTGGATGATCCAGTTGAAGGCGTCGAGCGGGAAATGCCTGATGCTGCCGTCTTCCTTGCTGCGGCTCGCGGTCTTGATCGCATTGCCGGTGCCCGCGCAGTTGACGAGGATGCGCTCCTGCCCGATCGCGGCGCGCGCCTTGGCGAAGGCGGCATCGACCGACGCGTCGTCGGTGACGTTGCATTCGCAGAAGACGCCGCCCAGTTCCTCGGCGATCGCCTTGCCCTTTTCTTCCTGAAGGTCGAAGATCGCGACCTTGACGCCCTTCGCGGCAAGCGCGCGCGCGGTGGCGGCGCCGAGGCCCGAGGCGCCCCCGGTGACGACGGCGGATACGGTGGAATCGAGTTTCATGGGTTTCTCCTGACTAAAGCCCCTCCCCTTCAGGGGAGGAGTTGGGGTGGGGGGTCGCAGGATGGAACGAGACCGCTTGGTCCACCCCGCTGCGACTAGGGAACAAGTTCCCAAGTCTCGCTGCCCCTCCCGCAAGCGGGAGGGGCTTTGAAAGCTTTACAGCCGCTCGACGATGGTGACGTTCGCCTGGCCGCCGCCTTCGCACATCGTCTGAAGGCCGTATTTGCCGCCCCGGGCATCGAGCACGCCGAGCAGCGTCGCCATCAGCTTCGCGCCGGTGGCGCCGAGCGGGTGGCCGAGCGCGATGGCGCCGCCGTGGACGTTGAGCCGCGCGGGATCGGCATCAAGATACTTGAGCCACGCGAGCGGCACCGGCGCGAACGCCTCGTTGACCTCATAGGCATCGATGTCGCCGATCTTGAGCCCCGCCTTCTTCAAGGCCTTTTCGGTCGCAAACAGCGGTTCCTCGAGCATGATGACCGGATCGCCCGCCGTCACCGACAGGTGATGGATGCGCGCGCGCGGGGTCAGACCATGATCCTTGAGCGCCTGTTCGGACACGACCAGCACCGCCGAGGCGCCGTCGCAGATCTGGCTCGACGTCGCCGCGGTGATCGTGCCGCCTTCCTGGAGCAGCTTGACCCCGGCGATGCTTTCGAGCGTCGCGTCGTGGCGGATGCCCTCATCGGCCTTGTGCCATTCCTTGCCGTCGGCGGTCTCGATCTCGACCGGAACGATCTCCCGATCGAACAGGCCCGCCTCGGTCGCCGCCTTGGCGCGGCGGTGGCTTTCGAGCGCGAAGGCGTCGAGGTCGGCCTTGGTGAAGCCGTGCTTCTTGACGATCATCTCGGCGCCCATGAACTGGCTGAACATGATGCCGGGATATTTCTCTTCGAGCCGCGGCGATTTGTAGTTGCCGAGCCCCTCCTTCATGAACAGCGTCGCGACGCTGCCCATCGGCACCCGCGTCATGCTCTCGATGCCGCTCGCCAGCACGACGTCCTGCGTGCCAGACATCACCGCCTGCGCCGCGAACATCACCGCCTGCTGCGACGAGCCGCACTGGCGGTCGATGGTGACCGCAGGGATGCTGTCGGGAAGCTTCGACGCGAGCACCGCATTGCGGCCGAGGTCCATCGTCTGCTGCCCGCCTTGCGACACGCAGCCGGTGATGACGTCCTCGATCACGCTGGTGTCGAAATCGTTGCGGTCGGCGATCGCGTCGAACACCGCTGCGCCGAGGTCGACGGGGTGGACACCGGCCAGCCGGCCGCCGCGGCGGCCGCCGGCGGTGCGGACGGCGTCTACGATATAAGCTGTAGCCATGGAGAATTCCTTTCTTGATCCCCCTCCCGCAGGCGGGAGGGGTTAGGGGTGAGCGCGAGCGGAGCGAGCATCCGGGGGTGAGATGGTCCACCCCGCTGCGACCAGGGAGCAAGCTCCCAGATCTCGCTGCCCCGCCCGCTTGCGGGCGGGGAAATCAGAGCTTCCGCCCGATCAGTTCCTTCATGATCTCGTTCGTTCCGCCGAAGATGCGCGTCACGCGCGCGGCGCGCCACGCGCGGGCGATCGGATATTCGTTCATGTAACCCGCGCCGCCGTGAAGCTGGAGGCACTTGTCCATCACCTCCCATTGCAGGTCGGTGTGCCACAGCTTCGCCGCGGCGCCTTCCTCCGGCGTCAATTCCTTCTTCATGTGGCGCGCGAGCGCCCAGTCGAGGTGCGCCCAGCCGACCTGCAGCTTCGCCTTGAGGTCGGCGAGAACGAAGCGGCTGTTCTGGAAATCGAGGATCGGCTTGCCGAACGCCTTGCGGTCGCGCGTATATTCGACGGTATCGTCGAACGCGCGCTGCGCCGAGGCTTGCGCGCTCACCGCGATCGAAAGGCGTTCCTGCGGCAGTTCGCTCATCAGATAGATGAAGCCCTGCCCCTCGTCGCCGAGGCAGTTGGTGATCGGCACGCGCACGTCGTTGAAGAAGAGTTCCGACGTGTCGGCTTCGTCCTGCCCGATCTTGTCGAGGTTGCGGCCGCGCTGGAACCCTTCGCGCTCCGCCTCGACGAGGATGATCGATACGCCCTTCCACGCCGGCTGCACATCGGTGTCGGTCTTGGCGCAGACGAGGATCAGGTCGGCGTTCTGGCCGTTGGTGATATAGGTCTTCGACCCGTTGATGACATAGTGATTGCCGTCCTTCTTCGCGGTCGTGCGCATCCCCTGAAGGTCGCTGCCGGTGCCCGGTTCGGTCATCGCGATCGCGGTGACGACCTCGCCCGCGACCATCTTGGGCAGCCAGTGCTTCTTCTGCTCCTCGCTGCCGTAGCGGACGATATAGTTGGCGACGATGTCCGACTGGAGCGAGAAGCCCGTGGTCACGCGGCCGTAATAGGCGCTTTCCTCGTCGACGATGGCGTTATAGCCGAAGTCGAGGCCAAGCCCGCCATATTCCTCCGGCACCGTCGGGCACAGCATCCCGATCTCGCCCGCCTTGGGCCACAGCGCCTTGGGGACGATGCCGTCCTCGGCCCATTTCGCCTGGTTGGGGGCGACTTCCTTTTCGAGAAACTGGCGAACCGTCGCGCGGAACGCTTCATGGTCCTCGGTATAAGCGGTGCGCGACAGATGATCGAGCGACATGGGTCTTCCTTTCCTGAGGGCGGCCGAGCGTTATCGGGGAGTCGGTCCGCGCAAGAACGGGCGCGCCGCGGCACGCCCTTCGCCGACCAATGGACCTTACGTTTACGTCCACGTCAAGTAGAAATGCCGCTACGGCACGAAACTCCTTCGTCGAGCGGATTTGCCGGTGCCGGGCGGCGACGCTATGCCATTGCTTATGGTCGAATTGCTCCTCGACGCCCACGCGCTGCTCGGCGAGTCGCCGCGCTGGCACGCGGGCGAATCGCGCCTCTATTGGGTCGATATCGACGCGCACCGCATCCACCGCACCGACCCGACGACGCGACGGACCGAGACGATGCAACTCGACGGGCCGGTCGGCTGCATCGCGCCGCGCGCGGGCGGCGGGCTGGTCGCAGGCCTGAAGGGCGGCTGCGCGCTGATCGACGTCTGGGGACGAGCGCCGCGCCCTTTCGGTCAACAAGTGCTCGCGGACATTCCCGAGCAGCGCTTCAACGACGGCTGCGTCGATGCCGCCGGGCGCTTGTGGGTCGGCAGCGTGACGCGCGACAAGACGAACCCGGCCGCCTCGCTCTATCGGCTCGACCCCGACGGGTCGCTGACGAAAATGCTCGGCGGCCTGCTGACGAGCAACGGCGCCGCATTCAGCCCCGACGGACGGACTTTCTATCACGCCGACACGCCGACGCACGCGCTGCGCGCCTATGCCGTCGATCCGGCGACCGGTATGCTGGGCGAGGGGCGGCTGTTCCACCAGTTCGAGACAGGCACCGGCCGCCCCGACGGCGGCACCGTCGATGCCGAAGGCTGCTATTGGTCGGCGCTGTGGGACGGCTGGCGCGTCGTGCGCCTGTCGCCGGCCGGCGAACTGCTCCAGACCGTCGAGCTGCCGGTGCAGCGCCCGTCGATGATCGCGCTGGGCGGCGCCGACATGCGCACCGCCTTCGTCACCAGCGCGGGCAAGGCGCTGTCCGACGAAGAACGCCGCGAGCAGCCGCACTCGGGCGGCCTCTTCGCCTTTCGCGTCGACGTGCCCGGCCTCATCCAGCCGGGCTTCGCCGGTTGACCGCCGCCTTGCATCGCCGCGCGGTCCCGGGTTAAGGCTCCCCCATATGGTTTCGCCCGAAACCAAAGTTCCCGGGAGATGACCGATGATGCCGCGCCCAGCGCCCCCTCTCGCCCGCCGCCTGTCGATGCTGCTCGCATCCACCGCGCTGGTTGCGGGTTATGCCAGCATGGACAGCCAGATGAGCAAAGCCACCGCCGCCGAACCCGCCGCCGCTCCGGCCGCGGCCACCCCTGCCGCCGACAACCCGATGCTTGCGCCGTGGACCGGCCCCTTTCAGGGGGTGCCGCCGTGGGACAAGCTCGATCCCGAGCTGTTCCCCGACGCCTTCCAGAAGGCGATGGCCGAAACGCGCGCCGAGGTCGAGGCGGTGATCGCCAACCCCGAAGCGCCGACGTTCGAGAATACGCACGTCCCGATGCAGCTCGCGGGCGACACGATGGACCGCGTCTATGCGCTGTGGGGCGTGCAGACGTCGAACAAGTCGAACGACCGCGTCGAGGCGATCGACGCCGAATGGAGCCCGAAGCTTTCGACCTTCTTCACCGAGCTGTTCCTCGATCCGCGCCTGTTCGCCCGCTACAAGGCGGTCTATGACGCGCGGCATTCGAGCGGGCTCGACGCGCAACAGATCCGCATCGTCGAGCGCAGCTATGACGAGATGGTGCGCGACGGCGCCAGCCTGTCGCCCGTCGACAAGGCAAAGCTCGTCGACCTGAATGCAAAGCTCGAAGGACTGTTCTCGGCCTTCTCGTCGAAGCTGCTCGCCGACGAGAAACTCTATACCTTCGTCACCGACAAGGCCGAGCTGGCGGGGCTGGAACCCGCGTTCGTCGCCTCGCTCGCCGCGGCGGCCGAGGCGCAGGGCAAGCCCGGCCAATGGGCGATCAAGAACACCCGTTCGTCAGCGCAGCCCGTGCTTCAGAACGCCGCCAACCGGAGCTTGCGCGAAAAAGTGTGGCGCGCCTTCGTGAACCGCGGCGACAATGGCGACGCGAACGACACCAACGCGACGATCGCCGGGATATTGAAGCTGCGCCAGCAGCGCGCCGAACTGCTCGGTTTCCCGACCCACGCGCATTATCGCATGGCCGACACGATGGCGAAGACGCCCGAAAAGGCGATGGAGCTGATGATGAAGGTGTGGCCCGCCGCGGTCGCGCGCGTGCACGAGGAAGTCGCCGACATGCAGGCGATCGCCGACGCCGAGGCGAAGGCCGGCAAGGGTCCGAAGATCACCATCGAGCCATGGGACTATCGCTATTATGCCGAGAAGGTCCGCAAGGCGAAATACGACCTCGATGAAAGCGAGGTGAAGCCCTATCTCCAGCTCGACAAGCTGCGCGACGCGATGTTCTGGTCGGCGGGGCGGCTCTACGACCTCGGCTTTCGCGAGAATACGGGCACCATCCCCATCTTCGATCCCAAGGTGAAGACCTTCGAGGTCACCAACCTCAAGACCGGCGCGAACATCGGCGTTCTCTATCTCGACAATTTCGCGCGCGACGGCAAACGATCGGGCGCGTGGATGACCACCTATCGCAGCCAGCAGACATTGGGCGGCGACCGCAACGTGCTGGCGTCGAACAACAATAATTTCACCGAAGCCGCGAAGGGCGAACCGACGCTGGTCAGCCTCGACGACGCGACGACGCTGTTCCACGAATTCGGCCACGGCATCCACTATCTGCTGCAGCATGTGACCTATCCGGCACTCGGCGGCGTGCCGCGCGATTTCGTCGAGTTTCCGAGCCAGGTGAACGAGAATTGGCTGATGACGCCCGAGGTGCTGTCGACCTATGCGACGCACTATCGGACGGGCGAGCCGATCCCGCAGGCGCTGGTCGACAAGATCCTGGCATCGGCGAAATTCAACCAGGGGTTCGAGACGGTCGAATATCTGGCGAGCGCGATCGTCGACATGAAGCTGCACGACCGCAAGACCCCCGTCACCGACATCGACGCGTTCGAGCGCGAGACGCTGGCCGAGATCGGCATGCCGAAGGAAATCGTCATGCGGCACCGGCTGCCGCAGTTCGGCCACCTGTTCAGCTCCGACAGCTATTCGGCGGGCTATTACAGCTATCTGTGGTCCGAAACGATGGACGCCGACACCTGGGCGGCCTTTACCGAAGCAGGCGGACCATGGGATCGCGGCGTCGCCGACCGGTTCCGCACCATCCTGCTGATGACCGGCAACGAAACCGACCGCGCCGACGCCTATCGCGCCTTCCGCGGTCGCGACCCGGACGTGAAGGCGCTGCTGCACAAGCGCGGTTTTCCGACCGACTGACCGGCATTCCGCCGCGAAGCAAAGGGGGCCTTCGCGCGCCCTTTGTCCTGTTGTATCGTCCGGCGGGTCCACGTTCGTGACCGCCAGGGCGATCTGGAATGGAATGGCGGGTTTCGACGTTTCTTCTCCCCTCCCGCAAGCGGGAGGGGTCGGGGGTGGGCAGCGACGGCGCAAAGGCCCACCCCGCTGCGACTAGCGAACAAGTTCGCGAGTCTCGCTGCCCCTCCCGCTTGCGGGAGGGGGAACCGGTGCATGGCTCAGACGGCTTCCTGCCCCCAAACCGCCATCACCACCGCCCCACAAATCCAATTGACGCCGGCCAGATGCGATATAAATATGATGTCATCTTTATATCGGAGGGTGCCATGGGTGATTCGTATGTGACGGCCGCGCTCAACCCAACGCGCGAGGTGCGCGCGGCGACGGCGAGCGGCTATCTGATGCTGTTCGTTTGGCTCGTCCTGCTCGGCATCGCGATCTGGGCGGGGGTGAGCAACGCCACGGGGACCGAAGCGTCGTGGAAATGGGTGCTGCTGGCCGTTTCGGCGATTGCCGGCACGCTGATCCTCTGCGGCTTCTACCTTATCAATCCGAACGAGGCGGCAGCGATCCAGCTTTTCGGCAGCTACAAGGGCACCGACCGCGAGACCGGGCTGCGCTGGGTGCTGCCGTGGCTGACGCGCCGCAAGATCGCGGTGCGCGCGAACAACGTCATCTCCGACAAGATCAAGGTCAACGACCTGCGCGGCAATCCCATCGAAATGGCGGCGCAGGTGGTATGGCGCGTCACCGACACCGCGCAGGCGCTGTTCGACGTCGAGGATTACAAGGGATTCGTCCTCGCGCAGATCGAGGCCGCGGTGCGGTCGATCGGATCGCGCTACCCCTATGACGACATCGAGCATCAGGAAGTGACGCTGCGCGGCAACCATGACGAGGTCGGCGCCGAATTGCGCAAGGCACTGATCGAACGGCTGGCGGTCGCCGGCATCACCGTCGACGAATGTGGCCTGACCCACCTTGCCTATGCGCAGGAGATCGCAGGCGCGATGTTGCGCCGCCAGCAGGCCGAAGCGGTGATCGCGGCGCGCCGAAAACTGGTCGAAGGCGCGGTGACGATGGTCGAGATGGCGCTGCAGCACCTGTCGGAAAAAGACGTCGTCCAGCTCGACGACGAGCGCAAGGCGGCGATGGTGTCGAACCTGATGGTGGTGCTGTGCGGCGAACGCGACACCCAGCCCGTCGTCAACACCGGGTCGCTCTATTGATTTGCAAGGATCGTTCGTGTCGAGCCCTTCAACGGCCTTAGCCGGCGCTCGGGGCCCGATGCGAACGGGAATTGAGGTTTGTTCCCATGCCCGCGTCGCCCAAAAAAGCCTTTGCCCTCCGCCTCGATCCCGCGCTTTATGCGGCGATCGAGCGGCTGGCCGCGGCCGAGCTGCGCAGCGCCAATGCCGAGATCGAGATATTGCTGCGCGAGGCGCTCGCCCGGCGCAGCGTGGCGGTGAAACGGTCGGAGGTCCCACGGCGCGGACGGCCACGCAGAACCGGGGACTGACAGTCGCCGAAGGCGACCGGGCGCACGGCCGCTTGCTCCCCATCGGCTAGATGGTTAAGGCCGGTCGTCATGACCGCCGCACCCTCCGTCCGCATCGCCCCCTCGATCCTCAGCGCCGATTTCGCGAAGCTCGGCGAAGAGGTGCGCGCGATCGAGGCGGCGGGCGCCGACTGGGTTCACATCGACGTGATGGACGGCCATTTCGTTCCCAATCTGACGATCGGGCCGATGGTGGTGAAGGCGCTGCGGCCGCATTCGGCCCTGCCCTTCGACGTGCATCTGATGATCTCGCCGGTCGACGGCTTCCTCGACGCCTTCGCCGCGGCGGGCGCCGACATCATTACCGTCCATCCGGAAGCGGGACCGCACATCCACCGCAGCATCCAGCACATCAAGTCGCTGGGCAAGCAGGCCGGCGTCTCGCTCAACCCCGCGACCCCGGCGAAGATGCTCGACTATCTGATCGACGAGATCGACCTTGTCCTGATCATGAGCGTCAACCCGGGTTTCGGCGGCCAGAGCTTCATTTCCAGCCAGCTCCGCAAGATCGAAGCGGTGCGCAGGATGATCGACAAGTCGGGCCGCGACATAAGGCTGGAGGTCGACGGCGGCATCGACGCGGGCACCGCGCCGCTCGCGATCGCGGCGGGCGCCGACGTGCTCGTTGCCGGCACCGCGACCTTCCGCGGCGGGCCGGACGCCTATGCCGACAATATCCGGCGCCTGCGCGGCGCCTGAGCGATGGAGGGGAGACCGTTGACCGTTGCCCCCATCGACCCGACCCCCGATGCGGGCGAAGACACGCCGCCGCTCGACGACTCGATCGAGCCCGGCAAGCGGCTGATCCGCCTGCCCGCCGACAAGGGGCTGTCGCTCGGCGACCGCATCGCCAACCAGATCACGCGGCTGACGTGGCGCACCCCGCTGCACGCCTTCCGCCTCAAGGGGCGCTTTCCGCTCAAGCTGCTCGGCGTGCCCGAGGACCCGGTTCCCGGCGACACGCGCGCGGGCACAGCGATCCGCGCCGGCCATTTCCTCCATCGCGGGCTCAGGCTGCCGCTCGCCACGCTCGATTTCACGGCGCTGGGCGTCGCGCCGAGCTTTGCCGATCACATCCACAGCTTTGCGTGGCTGCGCGACCTTGCCGCCACCGGGACGCGCGCCGACGGTGCGGCGATCGCGGAGGCGATCGTGCGCCAATGGCTCGCGGTCCATGGCGAGACGGTCAGCGAACCGGCGTGGAAAGCCGACAATACGGGGTGGCGCATCCTGTTCTGGGCTGCGCACGCGCCGCTGATCCTGTCGTCGAGCGATCTCGTCTATCGCTCCGCCGTGCTCAACCACCTCGCCCGCGCGGCGCGGCATCTCGACCGCGTCGCCGACAAGACGCGCCCCGGCGTCGAGCAGATGGTCGCCTGGATCGGCGTCGTCGCCGCCTCGCTGCTGATGCCCGGCGGCGAACCGCGACAGGTGTTCGGCGAAGCGGGATTGCGCAAGGTCATCGAGACGAGCTTCTACGCCGACGGCGGCAATATCGCGCGGTCTCCGCAGGCGCAGCTCGATGCGATCATGGCGCTGTCGATGCTTGCGCGCATATACGACATGCGGCGGATCGACCTGCCGCCCTTCCTGCACGAGGTGCTGGCGCGCGCGGTTCCGGCGCTGCTCGGGATCGTCCACAGCGACGGCGGCATGGGAAGCTGGCAGGGCAGCGGCGCGACGCCGGCCGAAACGATCGCGGCAATCGTCGCGGCGAGCGGCGTGCGCACCCGCCCGCTCAAACAGGCGCGCGACTGGGGCTATCAGCGGCTCGTCGCGAACAAGGTCGTGCTGCTCGCCGACGCGGCGCCGCCGCCGATCGCGCGCGTGACCGAGGCGGGCTGCGCCTCGACCCTGGCATTCGAGCTGAGCGACGGGGCCGAACGCATCGTCGTCAACTGCGGCGGCGCGGCGCTGACCGGCGCGACGATCCCCACCGAACTGGCGCGCGGGCTGCGCACCACCGCCGCGCATTCGACGCTGGTCGTTGCCGACAGCAATTCGACCGCGATCCTGCCCAACGGCTCGCTCGGCAAGGGGGTGACCGAGGTCGAGCTCGACCGGCACGAAACCCCGCAGGGCAGCCGGCTGGAAATGAGCCACGACGGCTATGCGCGGCGCCACGGGCTGATCCATCGCCGCCTGCTGATCCTCTCCCCCAACGGGCGCGAATTGCGCGGCGAGGACATGCTGCTCCCCGCTCCGCGCAGCCGCCGCAAGGGCGACAAGCATTTCGCGCTGCGTTTCCATCTCGGCCGCAACATTTCCGCCAGCCTGACCGCCGACCGGCTCGGCGCGCTGCTGCGCATCGCCGGCGGGCCGCTGTGGCAGTTCCGCGCCTCCGAGGGCACGCTCGCGGTCGAGGAAAGCCTGTGGGTCGACGGCGAGGGCCGCCCGCATCCCACCGAACAGCTCGTCGTCACCGGCAGCGCCCCCGCCGGCGGCGTCAGCATCGGCTGGATTTTCAAGCATATCGGGTAAGCGGCTTCCATCGCGGTGAGCCTTGAATTTGCGCTAGGACCAATCGACATTCAGCTCTGGCGGCCTGCAAATGGCGGCTTTTCGCGCTTCCGCTGCTCACGTGCCGTCAGCACGCTGCGCTCCGAGTCGCGAAAAACCACCATTTTCGCCTCGCCATCTTCTGAATGTCGATTGGTCCTAGAGCATCGAGCGTTAAATCTGACCCATCGTCCCGTTTGTGTCGAGCGCAGTCGAGACACCCATCAGCGTGGCGCAAGGCCGATGCGTGTCTCGACTGCGCTCGACACGAACGGATAAGGGGCGTTGCAGATTTATGGCACGCCGCTCTAGCCACTCCGTTCGTGCTGAGCTTGTCGAAGCACCGTCCTTCTCCTTGCAGCGCTGAAAGAAAGAACGGCCTTTCGACAAGCTCAGGGCGACCGGGTCGGATTTATGGCTTGCCGGTCCAGCAAACGACATAAAGGCCTTCCATTTTCTTCTGCGCCCCTGCGCGAATTTCCTTCTCCGCGCCGCCACCTGATACTTCCAAAACCTTGCCCAACGGCGATCACGGGCCTAGGGCGACGGCGACTCCTTCCATCCCCTGCCGAGGCTCCCCCATGACCGATCTCGTTCCCGTCCGCCGTGCGCTCCTTTCCGTCAGCGACAAGGCGGGTCTCGCCGATCTGGCCGCCGCGCTCGGCCGTCATGGGGTCGAGCTGGTGTCGACCGGCGGCACCGCAAAGGCGCTGCGCGACGCGGGGCACGCGGTCCTCGACGTCGCCGACCTCACCGGCTTTCCCGAGATGATGGACGGGCGCGTCAAGACGCTGCATCCGACCGTGCACGGCGGCATCCTCGCGGTGCGCGACGACGCCGCTCACGTCGCCGCGATGGACGCGCACAGCATCGGCGGCATCGACCTGGTCGTCGTCAACCTCTATCCCTTCGCCGCCACCGTCGCAAAAGGCGCGCCGCGCGAGGAGATCATCGAGAATATCGACATCGGCGGCCCGGCGATGGTGCGTTCGGCGGCGAAGAACCACGCCTTCGTCGGCATCGTCACCGAGCCGCAGGATTATGCCGCGCTGATCGAGGAACTGGACGCCAACGACGGTGCGACCACCCTCGCTCTGCGCAAGCGGCTCGCCGCGACCGCCTTTGCCCATACCGCGACCTATGACGGAATGATCGCGCAGTGGTTCGCCTTCGCCGACCAGGGCAAGCTGTTCCCCGACACGCTGCCGCTGACCGCGACGCTGTCGGCCGAGCTGCGCTATGGCGAAAATCCGCACCAGCAGGCGGCGCTCTACCTTCCCGCCGGCCCCGCCGCGCGCGGTATCGCGCAGGCCGAGCAGGTGCAGGGCAAGGCGCTCAGCTACAACAACATCAACGACGCCGACGCCGCGCTCGACCTCGTCGCCGAGTTCCGCGAGGCCGACCCGACCTGCGTCATCGTCAAGCATGCCAATCCGTGCGGCGTCGCGACCGCTGCGACGCTGACCGCGGCGTGGGACGCGGCGCTCGCCTGCGACAGCGTCTCGGCCTTCGGCGGCATCGTCGCGCTCAACCGGCCGCTCGACGGCGCGACGGCGGAAGCGATCGCCAGCATCTTCACCGAGGTGGTCGTCGCCCCCGACGCCGACGCCGACGCGCGCGCGATCTTCGCGAAGAAGAAGAATCTGCGCCTGCTGCTGACCGGCGAACTGCCCGACCCGGCGCGCGGCGGCCTGATGATGAAGACGATCGCCGGCGGCTGGCTCGCGCAGACCCGCGACAACGGCCGGATCACGAAGGACGATCTGAAAGTCGTCACGACGCGCACGCCGAGCGACGCAGAATTCGCCGACGCGCTGTTCGCCTGGACGATCGCCAAGCATGTGAAGTCGAACGCCATCGTCTATGCCAAGGGCGGCGCGACCGCGGGTATCGGCGCGGGGCAAATGAACCGCCGCGATTCGTCGCGCATCGCCGCCGTCCGCGCGCGCGAGGCGGCCGAGGCGAACGGCTGGAGCGAACCCCGCACCGTCGGCAGCGCGGTCGCCAGCGACGCCTTCTTCCCCTTCGCCGACGGCCTGATCTCCGCCGCCGAGGCCGGGGCGACCTGCGTGATCCAGCCGGGCGGCTCGATCCGCGACGACGAGGTGATCGCCGCCGCGAACGAGGCGGGGCTGGCGATGCTGTTTACCGGGATGCGGCATTTCAGGCATTGATTCCGCAGGAAGATCGTCGCCCCGGCGCAGACCGGGGCCGCTATCGTCCTTGTTCGGGCGTCGAAGAGCAAACCGCCAGCGGCCCCGGCTTTCGCTGGGGCGATGGGGCGTGCTTGGGGGTTTATTTCGCCCGTCGCGAACGGCATAGGGAGGCGGTGGTCATCCTGACCCGGCAACAAGGACCAGCATGACCGCCGTCCCCCGCAACAAGTCCATGATCCAGAATCTCTATGCTTGGACCATGGAGAAATCGGCGCATCCGCACGCCGAATATTGGCTGGCGCTGGTCGCCTTCGTCGAGGCGAGCTTCTTTCCGATCCCGCCGCATCCGATGCTCGGGCTGATGTGCCTCGCCGAACCGAGGAAAGCGGTGCGCTATGCGCTGATCTGCACCCTCGCCTCGGTCGCGGGCGGGTGCTTCGGCTATGGGATCGGCTATTTCCTGTATGAGAGCGTCGGGCTGTGGCTGCTCGCGGCGCTGGGACTCACCGACAGTTTCCCGGCAGCCGCCTGCTACCTGCGCGATTACGGGGCGGAGATCATCCTGGTGAAGGGGGCGACGCCGATCCCGTTCAAGCTGCTGACGATCACCGCCGGCTTCATCCACATGAACCCGTTCACCTTCCTGTGGGCGAGCCTGGCCAGCCGGGCCTTTTCCTTCATGCTGGTCGGCATCCTGTTCCGGCTGTTCGGGGCGCCGATCAAGGCATTCATCGACAAATATCTCGCCTGGGTCGCGGGCGCATTCCTCGTCGCGGTGGTCGCCGGCTTCCTGGTCATCGGCGCCCTGTCGGGCGGTGGCGACAAGACCGCCGACAAATGCAGCGGCGCGACGTTCGAAAGCATCGGGCTGGACCGGAAATAAGGCCGCCAGTAGCTGTCATATCTCTCCCCTCCCGCTTGCGGGAGGGGTCGAGGGTGGGCCAGCAGCGGTGCAATGGCCCACCCCGCTGCGAGTAGCAAGCAAGCTCGCAACTCTCGCTGCCCCTCCCGCAGGCGGGAGGGGAAGAAGGAAACCTACTCGTTCACGGGCGGCTGATGCAGCCAGTCGGCGTGGCGCGGCGCCTTCTTCGTCCGGCTCCATTCGTCGAGCATCAGCGGCGCGACGCGGCGCAGTTCGGCATATTGTTCGTCGGTGCCGATGTCGCACGCCAGTTCGATGCGGTGGCCGTTGGGGTCGAAGAAATAGATCGACCGGAAGATGCCATGGTGCGTCGGCCCGAGCACGTCGACGCCATGAGCCTCGAGATGCGCCTTCGCCGCGACCAGTTCGTCATGGCTGCCGACCTTGAACGCCAGATGCTGGACCCACGCCGGGGTGTTTTCGTCGCGACCCATGTCGGGCTGGTTCGGTAATTCGAAGAAGGCGAGGACGTTGCCGCCCCCCGCGTCGAGGAAGACGTGCATGTAGGGATCATATTCGCCGGTCGACGGCACATGATCCTCGGCGAAGGCGGTGGTGTAGGTCATGCCGAGCATGCGCTCGTACCATTCGACCGTCTCCTTCGCGTCCTTGCAGCGATAGGCGGCATGGTGGACGCCGCCGAGTTTGATCGGGCTCGTCATTCGGCAGGCTCCTTTGCGACATCGAGCGCGCCGCGGCGGATCTGGTCGAGTTCCATCGACTTGAACAGCGCGGTGAAATTGCCTTCGCCGAAGCCTTCGTCCTTCTTGCGCTGGATGAATTCGAAGAAGACCGGGCCGATCACCGTCTGGCCGAAAATCTGGAGCAGCAGGCGCGGATCGCCTTCCTGCGTCGATCCGTCGAGCAATATGCCGCGTGCCTTCAGCTCCTCGACCGGTTCGCCATGGCCGGGCAGCCGTTCGGCGAGCAGTTCGTAATAGGTTTCCGGCGGCGACGGCGCGAAGGGATTGCCGAGCGCGGCGAGCTTGTCCCACGAGGCGTAGAGATCGTCGCAGGCGAAGGCGATATGCTGGATGCCCTCGCCATTATAGGCGCGCAAATATTCCTCGATCTGGCCGCCGCCGCCCGCGCCTTCCTCGTTGAGCGGGATGCGGATCTTGCCGTCGGGCGCGGTCATCGCCTTCGAGGTCAGGCCGGTATATTCGCCCTTGATGTCGAAATAGCGGATCTCGCGGAAGCCCGCGATGCGCTCGTAGAACGCCGCCCAATGCGCCATCCGCCCGCCGTAGACATTGTGCGTCAGGTGATCGATCACCTTGAGCCCCGCACCTTCGGGATGGCGGTCGACGCCGTCTTCATAGACGAAATCGATGTCGTAGATGCTGAGGCCGTCGCCGTAACGGTCGATCAGATAGATGATCGACCCGCCGATGCCGCGTATGGCGGGCAGGCGCAATTCCATCGGCCCGGTGCGCACCTCGACCGGCTCGGCACCGCGCGCGATCGCTTCGGCATAGGCTTTCGCCGCATCGCGGCAGCGCCACCCCATGCCGCATGCCGACGGGCCATGTTCGGCGGCGAAATAGGCGGCGGGCGAGCGCGGCTCGTAATTGGCGATCAGGTTGATGTCGCCCTGCCGCCACAATATCACGTCCTTCGAGCGATGATGCGCAATCTGCGTGAAGCCCATGCGTTCGAACACCGGCTCGAGAATCCCCTTCTCGGGCGCCGAGAATTCGACGAATTCGAAGCCGTCGAGCCCCAGCGGATTTTCGAACAGATCGGCCATGGTCCATCCCTTATGGTTACAATTGAAACCATTATGATGGGCGGCGGCGGGGGAGTCAATGCGGGGCTTTTATGATGGTGGCGTCGTTTGAAAGCAGCGTGAGCTTTCCTTCTCTGCGGCCCCTGCGCCAAATGGCTGAACGGCGGCGCGACCCGACCCGTCAGGCCGCCGCCGTTTCGATCGCCTCCAGCGCGTCCATCCAGGCCGCCTCGACACTTTCGAGTTCGGCGGCGAGCTTGCCGCGACGCTGCGCGAGGTCGCCCATCGTCAGCTTGGCGAGCGCGGGATCAGCGCTCGCGGGGTCGAACATCGCGCGGTCGATCGCCGAAATTCGCGCCGAAAGCCTGGCCGCCTGCGCTTCGAGGTCCTTCGCCGACTTGCGCAGCGCCGCCTGCGCCTCGCGCGCCTTTGCCGCTTCCTGCCGCGCCAGCTTTGCGTCCTTCGGCTTCGCCGGCGCGGCCTTCGCCTCGTCGGCCGCGCCCCTGCCGAGGATGAAGGCGACATAATCGTCTATGCTGCCGTCGAAATCGCGCGCCGTGCCGCCGTCGACGAGCACCAGCCGGTCGGCCGACAGTTCGAGCATGTGACGGTCGTGGCTGACGATCAGCACCGCGCCGTCATAGCCGTTCAGTGCCTGCACCAGCGCCTCGCGCGCGTCGACGTCGAGGTGGTTGGTCGGTTCGTCAAGGATCAGCAGATGTGGCGCCTCGCGCGTGATCAGCGCCAGCGCCAGCCGCGCGCGCTCGCCGCCCGACAGCTTGGCTACCTCGGTCGTCGCCCGGTTTCCCGAAAATCCGAAGCGCCCGAGCTGCGCGCGCACCGCGCCGGGCGTCTTGCCCGCCATCACGCGCGTCATGTGACCGAGCGGCGTGTCGGCGCCGTCGAGCTCCTCGACCTGATACTGGGTGAAATAGCCGACGCGCATCTTGCCCGACGCAGCCATGGCGCCGTCCATCGGCTGAAGCTGCGCCGCGAGCAGCCGCGCGAGCGTCGTCTTGCCGTTGCCGTTGCGTCCCAGCAGCGCGATGCGGTCGTCGGGGTCGATGCGCAGGTTGAGCCGGCTCAGCACCGGCTCGCCCGGCGCATAGCCGACGCTGGCAAGATCGAGCGTGATCAGCGGCGGCTTCAGTTCGTCCGCCGGGCTTGGGAAATCGAACACCAGGCTCGGGTCCTCGGTAAGCGCGGCGATCGGCTGCATCCGCGCGAGCTGCTTGGCGCGCGACTGCGCCTGCTTCGCGGTCGAGGCGCGGGCGCTGTTGCGCGCGATATAGTCGACCAGCCGCGCGCGCTGCGCATCCTGCGCCGCCTTCGCCGCCGCCAGCTGCGCCGCGCGCTCGGCGCGCTGGCGCTCGAACGCGTCGTAGCCGCCCGGATAGAGCGTCACCTTCCCGCCTTCCAGATGCAGGATATGATCGACGACATTGTTGAGCAGGTCGCGCTCGTGGCTGATCACGACAAGCTGCCCCGGATAGCTTCTGAGGAAGCTTTCGAGCCACATCGTCGCTTCGAGGTCGAGGTGGTTCGACGGCTCGTCGAGCAGCAGCAGGTCGGGGTTGGAGAAGAGCAGCGCCGCGAGCGCGACGCGCATCTTCCACCCGCCCGAAAAGCTGTCGAGCGGCTGCGCCTGCATCGTCTCGTCGAAACCCAGGCCGATCAGAATGCGCGCGGCGCGCGCGGGCGCCGTATAGGCGTCGATCGCGATCAGCCGCTCGTGGATGTCGCCGAGCCGGTCGGGATCACTCTCTGTCTCCGATGCCGCGAGCAGGGCGGCGCGTTCGCTGTCGGCAGCCAGCACGGTCTCGAACGGCGTCGCGGTGCCGCTCGGCGCCTCCTGCGCGATATAGCCGACGCGCGTGCGGCGCGGCATCTCGATCCCGCCCTCATCGGCCTCGATCTGGCCGATCATCGCCTTCATCAGTGTCGATTTGCCGGCGCCATTGCGCCCGATCAGCCCGGTCCGGCTCTTCGCCGGCAGGCTCGCGCTCGCGCGGTCGAGGATGGTGCGCCCGCCGAGGCGCACGGTAAGGCCGTTGATCGTCAACATGGGCGCGCCGCCTAGCATAGCCGGGCGGCCAACCCAAGCGGCTGGACGCCGCGGCGCCCACTCCTGTCAGTGCGACGCGCCCATCGACACGTGGCGGGGGCGCGGCGCGCACCAGACCGCAAGGGCGGCAATGATGAACACCGCGGCCGAGGCGAGGAAAATGTGGATGACGCCGATCGTCGCCGCCTGCACCTCGACCAGCCGGTCGAGCGCCGCGCGCGCCTGTTCGAAGGTCAGCCCGCCGCCCTGCAATATGTCCATGGCGCCGGCGGGATCGTTGAGCGCGGGCACGATCTCCGACCGCGAAACACGCGTCGAATCATCCCATGCGGTGGTCGCGACCGCCGTGCCGATCGCCCCGCTGAGCGTGCGCAGGAAGCTCATCAACCCCGCCGCCGACGTCTGATCCTTTTCGGGGACAGAACTGAGCGCGAGCGCGGTCAGCCCGACGAAGAAGAAGGGCATGCCCATCCCCTGCAACAGGTGCGGCAGCGCGAGCGTCCAGTAATCGACGTCGGCGTTCCAACCCGCGCGCAGGATCGATACGAAGGCCATCCAGACGATCCCGGCGGAGATGGAGATGCGGATGTCGATCTTGTCGATCGACGCCGCCGCGACTGGCGACAGCAGCACCGCGAACACGCCCAGCCAGGCGACGACATAGCCAGTATCGGTCGCGGTATAGCCCACCATCTGCTGGAGCCACAAAGGCGTCAGCACGACCTGCGCGAAGAAAGCTCCGAAACCGAGCGATATCGCCAATGTCGCGAAGCTGAACCCGCGGAAGCGGAAGACGCGCAGGTCGACGACCGGGTTCGCGTCGGTGAATTCCCAGATGATGAAGGCGACGAAGCTGATCGCCGAGACGATCGCCAGCGCGACGATCCACGTCGATCCGAACCAGTCGTGCTCGCGGCCGGTGTCGAGCATGGTCTGGAAAGCGCCGACCGACACCACCAGCAGGACCAGGCCGATCACGTCGATCCGCGCCTTGACCCGCTTCGTCTCGAACGCGCCGAGCAGGCTGCCGACCCCGAAGGCGCAGAGCGCGACGACGGGCAGGTTGATGAAGAAGATCCACGGCCAGTTCCAATTGTCGCTGATCAGGCCGCCTAGAATTGGCCCGAGGATCGGCGCGGTGGTCGTCGTCATCGCCCAGATGGCGAGTCCGATCCCCGCCTTTTCCTTCGGGAAGATGCGCAGCAGCAATATCTGCGACAGCGGCATCAGCGGCCCGCCCGACAGCCCCTGCAGGATGCGGAAGAGGATCAGCGCGTCGAGCGTGCGCGACACGCCGCACAGGAAGGAGAACAGGCCGAATCCCATGATCGAGATCAGGAACCAGCGCACGGTGCCGAAGCGCGCCGCGAGCCAGCCGGTGAGCGGCACGCTGATCGCGTCGGCGACGGCATAGCTGGTGATCACCCACGTCCCCTGTGTCGGCGACACGGCGAGCCCGCCGGCGATATGCGGCACCGACACATTGGCGATAGTGCTGTCGAGCACCACGACGAAATTGGCGAGCGCCAGCGCGAACGCCGCGGCGAGCAGCCGCACGCCTTTCAGCGGTTGCGGTTCGGCCGGAAGCGATGCGGGGGACGCGGCGGCGGTCGCCATGTCAGGCCGCCCTTTCGTCAATAAGCCTCGTCATTGCGAGGAGCCGAAGGCGACGCGGCAATCCGGAGTGGACGGAAGCCGCCCTGGATGGCTTCGCTCCGCCCGCAACAACGAGGCCGGCGTCGTGAGCATCAATCGTCCCCGCGCGTGTCGATCGTCGCTTCCATCGACAGGCCGACGCGCAGCGGGTGCTTGCGCAGCTGCGCGGGGTCGAGCGCGATGCGCACCGGCAGGCGCTGTACCACCTTCACCCAGTTGCCCGTCGCATTCTGCGCCGGGATCAGCGAAAAGGCCGCGCCGGTGCCGCCCGCGATGCCGACCACCTTGCCGCGATAGACGACGTCGCCGCCATAATAGTCGGAGGTCAGCTCGACCGGCTGGCCGATGCGGATGCGCCGGAACTGGCTTTCCTTGAAATTGGCGTCGACATAGGCAGTGTCGATCGGGACCACGACCATGATCGGCGCGCCCGCGGCGATCCGCTGGCCGACCTGCACCTGCCTGTTGGTGACGATGCCGTCGACCGGCGCGCGGATCACCGTGCGTTCGAGGTCGAGCCGCGCCTTGTCGAGCCGCGCCTGCGCCGCCGCGACGTCGGGGGCGGTGTCGATCGTCGTGCCGCGCACCACGGCTTCGGCCGCGCCGAGATCGCCGCTCGCCGAGCCGCGCGTCGCCTGCGCCGAGGTCACGCCCGCCGCGGCGAGGTCGCGCGCCGCCTGCGCCTGCTTGAGCGCCGCGCGCGCCGCTGTCAGTTCCTCGCCCGACACGGCGCCGGTCCCGGCGATGCTCTCGCGCCGCGCCAGTTCGGCGCGCGCGCGCTCGACCGTCGCATCGGCGTCGCGCAGCCGCGCCTGTGCCTGCGAAATCTCGGCCCCGCGCGCCGCGACGCGCGCGCGCGCCGCATCGGCAGTCGCATCGGCCTGCCCGTAGCGCTGGCGCGCCTGCCGCAGCGCCGCTTCGGCATCGGCGACCGCCAGCCGTTGGTCGGCATCGTCGAGGATGACGAGGATATCGCCCTTTTTCACCGCCTGCGTGCCGCTGACGCGCACCGCCTTGACCGGGCCCGAGACAAGCGCGGTGACGGTGGCGCTGTCGGCGCCGACATAGGCATTGTCGGTCGAGACACGCCCCGCCTGCGTCAGAAAATACCAGATGCCCCACGCCGCCGCGATCGTCGCCACGACGATCAGCAGGATGCGCAGCAGTTTCCGGCGCTTGCCGAGCCGCGCCGCCTGCGCCTCGGCGGTTTCGGGCGCGTCGGGGGTAGCCGTGTCGTCGGCCATCGTCATTCTCCTGTTGGATGGACGGCGCGATAGCCGCCGCCGAGCGCGCGGATCAGCGCGACGTCGAGCGCGCGCTCACGCGCTTCCAGGTCCGCGACCGCGCGGCTGAGCGCGACCATGTCGTCCTCGGCGGTCAGTTGGGCGAGCTGGTTCGACAGACCGGCACGATAGCGCAGTCCGGCCAGCCGCGCCGCGTCGGCCGCCGCCTGCAGCGCCGCGCGGCGCTCGGCAAGCTGGCGCTCGGTCGCCGTGCGGCTGGCAGCGAGGTCGGCGATATCGCGCAGCGCATCGATCAGGGTGCGATCATAGCCGGCCACCGCTGCGTCATAATCCGCGCGCGCGCCGCGATACCGCCCCTCGATGCGCCCGCCGTCGAAGATCGGCAGGCTGATCGCCGCGCCGCCATTGCCATATTTCGACCCCGCGTCGAACAGGTTCGCGAGCCCCAGCGACTGGAAACCGACCAGCGCCGACAGGCTGATATTGGGATAATAGTCGGCGCGCGCGACGTCGATGCGCTTCGCCGCGGCTTCGGCGCGCAGCCGCGCCGCGACGATGTCGGGCCGGCGGCCGACGAGCGCGATCCCGGCGTCGGCGGGAAGCCCCGTCGCGGGCGCGGCGAGCGTCGGACGCGCGATGCTCATCCCGCGATCGGGCCCCGCGCCGACGAGCGCCGCGAGCCGATGCCGGGTGAGCGCGATCGCTTCCTCGATCGCCGCGATGTCGCCGCGCGCGGAGGCGGCACGGCTTTCGGCCTGGCGCGCGCTCGCCTGGTTGTCGAGCCCGGCGCGCGCGCGGTCAGCCGACAGCGCCGCGCTCGCGGTGCGCACGCGCAGGGCTTCGCGCGCGACGTCGAGCGCTTCGTGATGGGCGGCGAGGTCGGCATAGGCCGCCGCGATGCCGGTGGTCAGCATCAGCCGCGCCTGCGCCGCATCGACGCGCGCCGCCTCGGCTTCGGAGGTCGCCGCCGCCAGTGCGGCGCGGTTCCGGCCCCACAGGTCGAGGTCGAAGGACAAGGTCGCAGCGACGTGGCCGGTGTCCTGAATGCCGTCGGGGACGAACTGCGGCGGAATGCCCATCGTCCGGCTCTGCTTCACGCCACCGGCGCTGCCTTCGGCGCCGAGGCGCGGCAGCAGCGCCGCTCCCGCCTGCCGCGCCAGCGCGTCGGCGGCGCGCACCCGCGCCGCGGCGGCGGCAAGGTCGGGCGATCCGGCGAGCCCTTCGGCGATCAGCGTGTCGAGCTGCGCGTCGCCCCACGCGCGCCACCAGCCTTCGACCGGCCATTCGCCGTGCGCGTCGGCCAGACTGGCGCCCGACGCGAGCGAGTCGGCGGCGGCGACCTGTGGCCGCGGCCCCAGGTCGGGCGCCGCGCAGCCGGCGAGCAGGCCGAAAAGGGCCGTTGTCGTAACAAGGAAACGGGGCATGGCGTCCAACGATACTAGCTGGTATCGTGCGTCCATAATGGGAGGAGTCGAATTGTCAATCGAAATGATACCAGCCAGTACGGGACCCGCCGACGACGCGAGCGAGAAGCGCCGCCAGGCGTTCGTCGATACGGCGCGCGAAGCCTTTTTCGCCCACGGCTATGCCGGCACGACCATGTCGTCGATCGCGAGCAAAGTGGGCGGGTCGAAGACGACGCTCTGGACCTATTTCCCGTCGAAGGAGGAATTGTTCGAAGCGGTGGTCGACGATATCGTCCGCCAATATGGCGAGATGCTGCACATCGACCTGCCGGTCGACGAGGATGTCGTCGCGGTGCTGCGCCGCTTCGCCAATATCCTGGTCCCGACGCTGATGACCGATCCGCTGCTGTCGCTCTATCAGCTCGTGGTCGGCGAGGCGCGGCGTTTCCCGCATCTGGCCGAGGCTTTCTATGAGCGCGGGCCGCGGCGCGGCAAGGCGCGGCTCGCGGTGTGGATCGGCGAGAAGATGGAGCGGGGCGAGCTCAGGCGCGGCGATCCGCTGCGCGCGGTCCAGCATTTCACGGGCCTGTGCCAGAGCGGCTCCTATCAGTTCGCGGTGCTCAACCTTCCCGAGGCGCGGCGCTGCGACCGGGCGCGGGTGGCGGCCGAGATCGAGGGCGCGCTCGACACCTTCTGTCGCGCCTGGGGCCCCGAAAGCATGGGCATCGGCGCGCACGCCCTGTCCCAAAAGGCGACAGCTCCGTCGCGTGGCGATGCGAAGGCCTGAGGATTCCCGTGGTATCGAGGCGGCGTGGAACCGATTCGCGACGCCATCTATCATGAGCAACTGGCGCGCGTCGCGCGGCTGAAGGCCGACGCGAGCAGCGATCCCTTCCTCGCGCGGCGGCTCCGCGAAGCGGCGGTCCGGCACGAGCGCACGGCGCGCCGCCTGCGGCGCGAGGAGAGCGCGGCTTCCGACGGAGGGAGTTGAAGCTTTCCCCTAAAGTTCGATCAGGATGCGGATGGAGGCAGCATCGACCCCCGCCGCGCGCGCGATGCGCTGGCGCGCGGTGGCGATCTCGGCCTTCAGCATGTCCATGTCCTCGGCCGCGGCTCGGCGGCTGGCCGCCTGCGCCGATGCCCGCAGGCCGACCATGGCGGCATCGCCGACGATCTCCTGTTCGGAAACGCGCAGCGCGGTCGCGAGCGCGTGCAGGCTTTTCCGGCGCGGCACGGTGGTGCCCTTTTCCCACGCCCAGACGCTCGGCTTGCTGAGCCCGGCCGCCCTGGCAAGGCCCGCAAGGCTCATCCCGCGCGCCTCGCGCAGGCGGCGCAGGCGCATGCCCAGCGGCTCGGCGGCGTCGGCAGCCACAGCCTCGCCCCCGTCGGCCGGATCGACATCGGACGGCAGGGGATTGCGTAGGCGCGCGGCGCTCAGCACGGCGCGCGGCAGCGGCTGGCGGAAGCGGCAACCGAACAGCCGCTCGCTCTGCCACACGACCGAGGCGACCACCTCGCCCGCCTCGGGCAGCACAATGGTGAAATCCTGGCCCAGCAGCAGGTCGGCGGCGGTTTCGATCAGCGCGCCGGTCACCGACAGATTGTGCACGGTCACGGCGGTCCCGCCCTGCCCTGTCGTACCGCCCTCGACCGTCAGGTTGAGCCGCAGGCGGTCCGCGCGCTGTCGGGCGGAGCCGGCGGGCGGTTCCATCATCGTTCCGTGAATGACCATAGGCGCGCGATCTTCGCAGCGAGGCGTTGCCGAGGGGTTAACGGCCCGCCGGGAAACGCCCTCTCCGACATCCGCCGACGACCCGCGAACGGAGCGGGAGGCGGATGACGGGATGGCGGCGGGCGGGAAGACGGGGGGAACGGACGAGGACATGATGCCTTTCATTTCGGCCTGGTCGCCCAACCGCCAGAATCCGGCCGGATAGGCCGTACCGAGCGAAACGCGCACTCGTCAGCGATCGTTGCCGCGATCCGCCGCAAGCTTGGCGCGGTCCGGCGTGGATGCAGCTCGTGTCGACGCTCCGCAGAGCAGAAATCCGGTTAAGATTCGGATGCAGCCTGTTCCATAACAGGACGGCTTGCCTGCCGGGCATCGCGACCGGTCCGGCGGTTAACCCTCAAGACCCCCATCATTCCCGGCTTTCCCAGAGTTTCCTTACATTTACCGCCTCGCGATTCTGGGCGACGGGTCATTTTGGGGGTTCACATAAAAATTAACTCCCGTATTAAATTGGCCCTAACGGAGGGGGGGTGAGTCGGGTCGCGACTTCCCCGGGCATAGGGATGCCCAGGACCGCAATTACGCGGACAAAAACCGTTCAGGTTTATTTGACCGGCCCCCACCGAGTGGTCCGATCGGATTGTTAGTGCATTGACGCCTCCATCGCCAGTGTTGGCCGTAGGTGGAGCGAAGCGGAACCGGAGGGCGACACTGGCGATGGAACAGCCTCTGGCGCCGGTGGTCGATATCCCAGCGAGCTGTGCGGCCGGACGGTGTTGTAATGACGCCTCCACGCCTCGATCAGGATACGAGCCTCGGCGAGCGAGTAGAAGATTTCGCCGTTGAGCAGTTCATCGCGCAGCGACCCGTTGAAGCTTTCGCAATAGCCATTCTCCCATGGCGATCCGGGCGTGATGTAGAGCGTCTTTACGCCGATCTGGGCGAGCCATTGCTGCACCGCCGTCGCGATAAACTCCGGACCATAGCACATTGGGAAGCAGCCTTTCGAAGGGCCGCGATGCCTTGATGGAGACAAGGGCGCGTAGCGCCCGCCGGCTTCATCAAGGCAGTCATGACCGGCCAGCAGGTCTCTAAAGAGATGTTGTCGACACAACTCTTTGGAGGCTGACCGATCATGACCAAGCTGTATTCTACGCCACCCGACGCCGTCCTGGTAGCCATCGATATGTCGAAGCACCGCCAGGAGGTTCTCCTCGAACGACCGGAGGGCGGCCGCCGACGCCGTATGACCGTCATGGCGACGAAGGCGGACTATGACCGGCTGGCGGACGATCTGACGGCCATCGGTAGGCCCGTGATCGTCGGCTTTGAAGCAACCGGCAACTATCACCGCACGTTGGCGCATCGATTGCTGTCCGCCGGGTGCGAACTGCGCCTGATTTCGTCGGTCGCCTTGGCCCGGACACGCGAAGCGCTGCACAATGGCTGGGACAAGAATGATTCCAAGGACGCGCAAGTCATCCTGCACATGCTGAAGATCGGCGCGACCCAGCGCTATGTCGATCCGCTGGCGGCAGGGATCAACGATCTGCAGGAGATGTCGAAGACGCATGAAGCCATATCGAAGGCGAAGACCCAGACCTGGCATCGGATCCTCACGCATTATCTGCCACTGTATTTTCCGGAGATCGAGCGTTTCGCCGGCAACAGCCGGTCCGACTGGTTCCTGGCGTTGATCGAACGCTTCCCGACGCCGGGCAGCATCACCTCGATCGGACGCGAGGCGTTCACCGAACAGGCTTGGCCGCTGATCGGTCGCAAGGTCTCCAAGGCCCGGGTGGTCAACGATATTTACGAGACCGCCTGTGCATCGATCGCGCTGCCGATCGACGAAGATTCCACGGCGGTCGCCATGTTCCGCATGGTCATCGCCCAGGCGCGCACCCTGATTCAGCAGCGTAACGAGATCGAACGGATCGCCCATGACGCGCTGGCGACGAACAGCGATTATCAGCTCCTGCGCATGATCCCCGGTATCGGTCCGATCAACGCCCTGACGATCCTGGCCGAGGCCGGCGATCTGCGCCGGTTCAGCCACCATCGCCAGTTCCTCAAGTTCTGCGGCCTCGACCTCGCTACCTACCAGTCAGGGATATTTCGGGGGCGGACGAAGCTATCAAAGTACGGCAATGCCCGGCTGCGACGCACCTTCTGGATGGCCACGCAGGTCGCGATCCGACAACCCAACAACAGCTTCCGTGACAAGCTCTCCCGCTATGTCGATGGCCATGCCGACGACCCCGATCGCCGCCGCAAGGCGATGACCGCTCTCACCGCCAAGATGGCGCGCGTCGTGCACGCCGTCATCAAGACGGGAACCGAGTACCGCCCGTTCGTCGAACGGGCGGACACCAGATGGAAGGACCCCTCTCTGCTGTGCCGTGAGGGCGCTACGGCGACCCTGTAGATAATGTTCGGGCCTTCCATCTGGCATGCGTATCTCATCTTAAGGACGGTGAGGACCACGATCCCGATGATCGATGGATCCTGTGTTTGCTATGGCCGAGAGCGCCTTCCTTGACGATGGAAGCCATCTGGATCATAAAATCATCAGCGCCGATCACACTCGGCGCAACGAGACCTGCTGGCATTTTCCCGCTGCGCCTTCCCAACATAGGACGTTGTCCGACCTGATATGCGCCGGCGGCCCACGCGTGACGAACAGCTCGGAGAGTGCCGCCAGCACGTCATCGCTCCTGAGCTTGCGCGCGACCGGCAGCGCCGGCACTCCCGGCTCGCCTCGTCGATGATCGACAGGATCCGATATTTGCGACCATCGTGGGTCCGCCCTTCGACGAAGTCGTAGGACCAGACATGCCCGGGATATTCCGGCCGGAGCCGGATGCACGATCCGTCGTTCAGCCACAGCCGCCCGCGCTTCGGCTGCCTTTGCGGCACCTTGAGCCCCTCGCGCCGCCAGATGCGCTCGACCCGCTTGCGGTTCACATGCCACCCCGCATCGCGCAGCAACGCCGTCACCCGGCGATAGCCATAGCGACCATATTGCCGGGCCAGCGCGATGATATCCTCGGTGAGAGCGGCTTCGTCATCCGCCCCGCGAGGCGCCTTGCGCTGTGTCGATCGGTATTGCCCGAGCACGCGGCAGAGCCGCCGCTCGGACACCGGCATCATCCTTCTGATGTGGTCGATACAGCGCCTTCGGCGCGCGGGGCTCAGAAGTTTCCCCGGGCAGCTTCCTGCAGGATCAGCTTGTCCAGCGTCAGGTCGGATATCGCACGGCGAAGCCGCGCATTCTCTTTCTCCAGGTCCTTCATCCGGCGCGCCTGATCGGTCTTCAGGCCGCCGTATTCCTTGCGCCAACGATAGTAGGTCTGCTCGCTGATCGCGATCCGACGGCACGCCTCGGCGGTCGTGGCGCCCTGCGCCAGCACAACCTCCGCTTCACGCAGCTTGCCTGTAGCGCGACGATCTGGATGAGAAGTTAGCGACGATCAGGATGAGAAGCGCTGACCGCGACGGTGCCGTTTTGATGTGTTTAATTGTCGCTGGCAAGGCCTATGTCGCAGGTTGATTGTCGTGGAGCGACAGGCCGGTATTTTTGATTGTCGCGACCTTTGCGGGCCGACCTGCGCCGTGCTGCTTTCGGTCGATCGCGGCGCGCCGCCGATAGCTTTCGACGTTCATTTCGAAGATGGTGGCGTGGTGCACGAGGCGATCGACAGCGGCCAGCGTCATGGCGGGATCGGGGAAGACCCGGTTCCATTCGCCGAACGGCTGGTTGGCGGTAATCAGCAGCGAACGCCGCTCGTATCGCGCGCTGATCAGCTCGAACAGGACCGAGGTTTCGGCTTGGTCCTTGGCGACGTAAGCCAGATCGTCCAGGATCAGCAGATCGAAGCGATCGAGCCGATTGATCGCGTTTTCGAGCGTAAGCTCGCGGCGCGCAACCTGCAGTTTCTGGACGAGGTCGGAGGTCCGGACGAACAGCACGCGCCAGCCCTTTTCGATGAGCGCCAGTCCGATCGCCGACGACAGGTGCGATTTGCCCCCGCCGGGCGGGCCGAACAGGATCAGGTTCGCGCCGTTTTCGAGCCAGCTGTCTCCGGCGCAGATCGCCATGACCTGCGCCTTCGATATCATCGGCACCGCGTCGAAGTCGAACGTATCGAGCGTCTTTCCCGGCAACAGCTTTGCTTCCGCCAGATGCCGCTCCATCCGGCGGCGACCGCGTTCGGCGATCTCATGCTCGGTGATGGCGCTGAGGAACCGTGCCGCCGGCCAGCCCTCCTTGTCGGACCGATCGGCGAACGTCGGCCAGAGCTGCTTGATTGTCGGAAGCCGCAGCTCATTGAGCATCAGGGTGAGCTTGGTCGCATCGATGCCCTGGGTCATGCCATTTCCTCCGCGCGAGGAGCCAGCAGCGCTTCATAGGCGCTCAGCGGGACGAGCTCGACGATAACCTCGGGTAAAGCCGCGGGGTCGGGCGCGAACCGCGCACGCAGCGCTGCCATGTCCGGCATGCCCTGCGGCGTCGCCAGCAGGGATTCCAGCACGCCAGCAAGCTCGGCCTCGCAGGCCCGCTCATGTGCAAGGCTGAGCAACTCGACCATCGTCCGGCACGCCATCCGATCGGCGAGCCGCTCGATCAGCCGGTCGAACATGCGCCGATAGGCCTCGCGCGGGAAGAGCTGGTCACGGTAAACGAGGTTCAGCAACGCCATCGGCTTACGCCGCAGCGCATGGATC
Organism: Sphingopyxis sp. 550B; assembly: GCF_057401805.1. Lineage (NCBI taxonomy): Bacteria > Pseudomonadati > Pseudomonadota > Alphaproteobacteria > Sphingomonadales > Sphingopyxidaceae > Sphingopyxis > Sphingopyxis sp. 550B. Next base: position 188,648 of record NZ_CM171610.1, read on the forward strand.
ACATGGCGATAATCGACGACATGATCATGCTTGCCTTTGCGGTCGGCGCGACCGCGCGGCAGAGTGAACAGGGGCGTGCCGCCGAGGAAGAGCTCAAGCCGGTCGTCGTAAAGCCGTACCCGCAGCCGGTGACCGATCAGCCGCGACGGCACCGTGTAGAAGACCTTGCGCAGCGTGAACCCGCCCGAGGAGGTGACCATGACGAGCACCTCTTCATAATCGCTGGTGCGCATGCCCGGCAGCGACTGAAGCACCGCCCGCTCGGCGTCGATGCGCTTCGCGCTCCGGGCATTCTTGCGCGCGACGATCTCGTCGATGAAGCGTCGATATTCCGCAAGCTCGCCAAAGTCGACCGATCCGCGCATCAGCAGGGCATCACGCACTGCCGCCTTCAGATGCCCGTGCGCGCTTTCTATCGCGCCATTCTCGTGCGCAACGCCGCGGTTGTTGCGGCTCGGCTCCATCCGGTAATGGCGGCACAGCGCGTCATATCTGTGCGTCAGATCATCGCGCGCCGATGCATCCAGATTGCGGAACGCCGCCGACAGGCTGTCGCTGCGATGTTCACGCGGCGCCCCGCCCAGCGCCCACAGCGCATTTTGCAGACCCTCCGCCAGCGCGACATAACTCTCGCCGCCAAGGATCACATGGGCATGCTCGAAGCCCGAACAGGCGAGCCGGAAGTGATACAGCCGGTGGTCGAGCTCGACCCCCGCGATCCGTACACCCAGATCGGCCATGTCCGTAAAATCCGACAGCCCCATCCGCCCCGGCTCGTGCACCGGCGGAAGATCACATCGCGATCCGGGCCTTGCAGCGCCCGCCAACTGCGGATCCGACGCTCCATCGTCCGCCGCACTCCATCGGGAAGCTCAGGATGACGACGCTGCATTTCTTCGAACACCGCGACGGCGCGGATTCCCGGCGCACTCTCCAGAAGCGGTACAACCTCGCTATCGAAGATATCCGCCAGCGGATCGGGGCGACGGCGACCGCGCGGCGCCTTCTTTTGCGACGGCAACTGCGCATCCTGCTCCAGCCGATAGGCCGTCGCCGTGCTGAACGCCGCGCACGCCGCCGCTGAACGCGGCGACACTGTCTGTCTCATCTTCATATATAATCTCACCTGATGATCGTTGATATGGCTCCCAGGCACCGCTTCTCCCCTTCAGAAGGAGGCGCCACCTGACAGGTCACGATCACCAAAAGCGCCCTTCCAGAAGAAAAGGCGCTCGCGGCGGTGTGTCTGTCGCTCCTCGGGGCTTCGCCCCTCGTCCCGACAGACACACCGCCGCCTTTCTCATCTAGATTGTCGCGCTGTTCTCACCTTGATTGTCGCGCAGCAGCTTGCCAATAATCTCTTCCGGGCGATGCTTCTTGCTCGGCATTCCGTATCTCCTTCGTCGTCCAAAATATCATCAATTTTGGACCACTCAGAAGGGGGCAGATCAGGGCGGCAGCGATCCACCGATCGTCGCCTATGTCTATGCTCCGGATCGCAAGGCCGAGCGTCCTCACGCGCATCTTGGCGATTTCGCGGGCATCCTGCAGGTCGACGGCTATGGCGGCTACACCGCGCTCGCCCGGCGGCGACAGCAGATCCGGCTCGCTTTCTGCTGGGCGCACGTGCGCCGCAAGTTCTACGATCTCGCCGACACGTCGCCGGTCTCCACCGAGGCGCTGCGCCGCATCGCCTTGCTCTATGCCATCGAGGACGACGTACGCGGTTCATCCGCCGAGCGGCGCCGCGCCGTCCGGGCCGAGCGCAGCCGCGCCATCGTCGACGATCTTCACCAGTATCTTGTCGCCCGCGGCCGCCGGTCAGCGCCAAAAGCAAGCTTGGCGAGGCGATCCGCTATGCACTCACCCGCTGGGACGGCCTCGTGCGATTCCTCGACGATGGACGCATCGACCTCGACTCCAATACCGTCGAACGGTCGATCAGGCCGCTGGCTCTCAATCGCAAAAACGCCCTGTTTGCCGGCTCCGACGAGGGCGGAGATAACTGGGCCGTCATCGCGACCCTCATCGAATGCTGCAAGCTGGGCGCCATCAACCCCCACGCGTGGCTGACCGACACGCTCACCAGCCTTGCCAACGGTCATCCCATCCAAAGCGTCGGCGATCTCATGCCCTGGTTCGACGTGGCCTGAAAACACCGGTTACGGAGCAGCCGACCACTGTCGCCAATTATCTTATGACTAATGTGGCTGAAGCGTAAGCGGAGGCGTGACCCCACCTTGCGGGAGTGACGCGCAGCGCCGAGTGTCCGCGCCCTGATCGTGGGGTAGGAAGCTGGTGCTATGACGATGCCATATGATGATGCTGGCACCAGCGGGGTTCAGCGCTTCGAGGTTTTCACCGGTAGGGGCAAGCGGCGGGATTGGCCGCCAGAGTTGAAGGCCTCGATCGTTGCGGAGAGCTTTTCGGGTCACGAGACGGTCTGTGCGGTGGCGCGTCGGCATGGCTTGAGCCCCACGCAGTTGTTCAACTGGCGCCGCGATCTGCGCAAGCGCCTGGAAGGCCGGGCCTGACGTTGCCGACGGCGGCTCCCGCCTTCGTCCCTGCTGTGATCGATCCGCTGCCCGCGAGCGATCCACATCCAGCTGTCAAGCATTCCGCGAAGCGGCGGCGTCCCAGGCAAGTGCGGTCGAGCTGGAGATCGACGGCGTGGCGGTGAGGATCGGCCGAGGCGCCGATGTCGGCGTGATTGCCGCGGTAATCGAAGCACTCAAGGCCACGCGATGATCGGCCCCGGTGCCGGCGCGCGCGTGATGGTCGCAACGCGTCCCGTGGATTTCCGCAAGGGGCCCGACGCGCTCGCCGCGCTGGTCGCCGCCGAGTATGGCGGCGATCCCCGGTCGGGCGTGATCTATGTGTTCCGGGCGAAGCGCAGCGACCGGATCAAGCTGGTCTGGTGGGACGGCACGGGACTCTGCCTGATGGCCAAGAAGCTGGAGTCCGGCGGCTTCAAGTGGCCGGGCATCCAGGACGGTGTCATGCGCCTCACGGCCGCGCAGCTCGGGGCTCTTCTGGAGGGACTGGACTGGCGCCGCGTCCATGGCGGGCGCCGGCCACAGGCACCGCAGATTGCTGGTTGACGGGGCGTTCTTCCGCTGATTCACTGCTCCCATGCTCGTGGAAGCGGACCTGCCGGATGATGTTGACGCGCTCCGCGCGCTCGTCCTCGAACAGGCCCGCAAGCTCGAGAGTGCCGGTGCGGAAGTCGAACGTCTGAGGGCGATCCTCGAGGCGTTTCGGCGCCACCGGTTCGGCCGCCGTTCCGAACAGCTCGATCCCGATCAGCTGCAACTGGGTCTCGAGGATGTCGAGGCGGCGCTCGCCGAGGCCGAGGTCGCCGCCGAAGCGAAGGCCGGAAGGCCTCACAGCGATCGGGTGCGCAAGACCAACCGCGGTTCGCTGCCGTCGCATCTCGAACGGATCGAGCAGGTCGTGGATATCGAGGATAAGGCCTGCCCCTGCTGCGGCGGTGCGCTCCACCAGATCGGCGAGGATGTCGCCGAGCGTCTCGATGTCGTGCCGACCACCTTCCGCGTCCTGGTCACGCGCCGACCGCGCTACGGCTGCCGCGCGTGCGAGGGCACGGTCGTGCAGGCTCCCGCACCGCCGCGTATCGTCGAAGGCGGCATTCCGACTGAGGCGCTGATCGCCCAAGTGCTGGTATCCAAGTATGCGGATCATCTGCCGCTTTACCGGCAAGCCCAGATCTACGCCCGACAGGGCATCCGGCTCGATCGATCCACCCGGCCGATTGGGTCGGCCGAGCAGCATGGTATCTACGCCCCTTGCGTGACCATATCCTCGAACAGCTTCGCCGGTCCGAGCGGCTGTTCGCCGACGAGACGACGGCGCCGGTGCTCGATCCCGGGCGCGGGCGGACCAAGACCGGGCAACTCTGGGCCTATGCCCGCGATGACCGGCCATGGGGCGGCAGCGATCCACCGATCGTCGCCTATGTCTATGCTCCGGATCGCAAGGCCGAGCGTCCTCACGCGCATCTTGGCGATTTCGCGGGCATCCTGCAGGTCGACGGCTATGGCGGCTACACCGCGCTCGCCCGGCGGCGACAGCAGATCCGGCTCGCTTTCTGCTGGGCGCACGTGCGCCGCAAGTTCTACGATCTCGCCGACACGTCGCCGGTCTCCACCGAGGCGCTGCGCCGCATCGCCTTGCTCTATGCCATCGAGGACGACGTACGCGGTTCATCCGCCGAGCGGCGCCGCGCCGTCCGGGCCGAGCGCAGCCGCGCCATCGTCGACGATCTTCACCAGTATCTTGTCGCCCGCGGCCGCCGGTCAGCGCCAAAAGCAAGCTTGGCGAGGCGATCCGCTATGCACTCACCCGCTGGGACGGCCTCGTGCGATTCCTCGACGATGGACGCATCGACCTCGACTCCAATACCGTCGAACGGTCGATCAGGCCGCTGGCTCTCAATCGCAAAAACGCCCTGTTTGCCGGCTCCGACGAGGGCGGAGATAACTGGGCCGTCATCGCGACCCTCATCGAATGCTGCAAGCTGGGCGCCATCAACCCCCACGCGTGGCTGACCGACACGCTCACCAGCCTTGCCAACGGTCATCCCATCCAAAGCGTCGGCGATCTCATGCCCTGGTTCGACGTGGCCTGAAAACACCGGTTACGCTGAAGCGCTCCGCTTGGTTGTGCTCACCCGCTCTGTCCGCGAATATGAAAACCGCGATGAAGAAGATTTTCCGGTCGACCTGGTATTGCCCGATGGCGCTACCGACGATTTTAGCAGTAACCGTCAACTCCGGCCGCGCGCAATCGAAGCGTGGAACAAAGCAAAAGTCGGGATTCCGAATTTGGAATGGTCGGAATGCCGCCCGCTCCGAACAGCAAAAAAGCCCACTAAGCTCGTAGCCTAGTGGGCTTTCTATGGTTGCGGGAGTAGGATTTGAACCTACGACCTTCAGGTTATGAGCCTGACGAGCTACCGGGCTGCTCCATCCCGCGTCAACCAATCGCCGATCCCGGAATCCGGGACCGCAGAAACGGCAAAGGGCGGCCAACGCCGCCCGACCATTATGAATGGGTTCCTCTTCGACCTTACGCCGGCTGCAATGCCTGGCGACGTCCTACTCTTCCGGGGCTTGAGCCACAGTACCATCGGCGCTGTCAGGTTTCACGGCCGAGTTCGAGATGGGATCGGGTGGGGCACTGACGCCATGGTCACCAAGCAATGAAGCCGGCGTAGGTCGGATAGGGGTTCAATCGATGCCCGTGCATAATGGCTGTTATTCATATCATCCACATCACCGGCAATCCGTTCAGGATTGTCGTTGATGGTGGGACTCTTCAAGCGCGAATAGAGCAATTAGTATCGGTTAGCTCCATGCGTTACCGCACTTCTACATCCGATCTATCAACGTGGTGGTCTTCCACGGCTCTAAGAAATCTTATCTTGAGGGAGGCTTCCCGCTTAGATGCTTTCAGCGGTTATCCCGTCCATACATAGCTACCCTGCTGCGCGGCTGGCGCCACGACAGGTACACCAGAGGTATGTTCAACCCGGTCCTCTCGTACTAGGGTCAACTCCTCTCAAATTTCGACGCCCACGGCAGATAGGGACCAAACTGTCTCACGACGTTCTGAACCCAGCTCACGTACCACTTTAATTGGCGAACAGCCAAACCCTTGGGACCTGCTCCAGCCCCAGGATGTGATGAGCCGACATCGAGGTGCCAAACGATTCCGTCGATATGAGCTCTTGGGAATCATCAGCCTGTTATCCCCGGCGTACCTTTTATCCGTTGAGCGATGGCCCTTCCACTCGGGACCACCGGATCACTATGACCGACTTTCGTCTCTGCTCGACTCGTCAGTCTCGCAGTCAGGCAGGCTTATGCCATTGCACTCTCGCAGACGGTTTCCAACCGTCCTGAGCCTACCATCGCGCGCCTCCGTTACTCTTTAGGAGGCGACCGCCCCAGTCAAACTACCCGCCACAGAGGGTCCCTGATCCAGTTTCATGGATCGAGGTTAGACATCAGAAAACAACAGGGTGGTATTTCACCTATGGCTCCACACCAGCTGGCGCCGGTGCTTCAAAGCCTCCCACCTATGCTACACAGTTCTTTCCTAATGCCACTCTGAAGCTGCAGTAAAGGTGCACGGGGTCTTTCCGTCTAACCGCGGGTACTCCGCATCTTCACGGAGAATTCAATTTCGCTGAGCATCTCCTGGAGACAGTGGGGAAGTCGTTACGCCATTCGTGCAGGTCGGAACTTACCCGACAAGGAATTTCGCTACCTTAGGACCGTTATAGTTACGGCCGCCGTTTACCTGGGCTTCGTTTCGGAGCTTGCACCCCT